>NZ_JAJKHN010000149.1:0-6861 GCF_020982715.1 Bacteroides sp. 1_1_30 | reverse complement strand
TTCCTTTTTAGGCTAGCAAAGGTATATGCATGAAGGGAATTGACTAAACTTAATCCCCCAAGAATTACAACTGAGCCCTTTTCCATTCAGCTATTTTATATCCCGGCTCGATATTAGAAAAGAAACATGTGGTAGGTTATTTTTTTATCGAACTGATTTATAAAACAAATATGTTCCATTGAAAAAGAAAGAAAAAGCATAGCTTTCGATAGGCTAAAGCTATGCTTTTCTATGTCTAAAGCGCCGCTTTACAGAACAAAAACAACCTATATCATCTACGCAAGCTTAGAGGATAACGCAAAATATAATCCACCACAACAAACAACAGCTTTTAAGAAGCTCCTTCATCTCTAAATTCCTTATTATAGCTATTCAGAAGAAAGATAAAGGAGAGAATAAAAATAAAAAAATCATAGGCTGATTTAAAATAAATATCCCAATGATTGAATTCAATCATTGGGATATTTATTTTAAACACTTCGATGTTTATTAAACTAGTCAAGAGCCCATCTTTTTTTTCAGCATTTAATATTCAATTCATTCAAAACCTTACGTATTGCCTCAAATGTAGTAATACGAGTGGGAACCAGCGGCAAACGAAGCTTGTTCTCGATCATACCCATCGCATTTAACATTGATTTTACGCCTGCCGGATTTCCATCGACAAATAGCAAGTTAAATAATTCCGTAAACCGATGATGAATAGTCAACGCATTGGCAAAGTCTCCTTGAAGCGCCAAACGTGTCATGCGACTAAATTCACGAGGAAAAGCATTACCAATCACCGAAATCACACCAACAGCACCCAATGTTATGAGAGGAAAGGTAATACCATCATCTCCAGAGATTACATTAAAGTTTTCCGGTTTATTTTTAATAATATCATCCATTTGCGTGATATTGCCGGATGCTTCTTTAATAGCAACTACGTTATTGAAATCACGGGCAATCCGTAACGTAGTTTCAGCAGTCATATTTACTCCCGTACGTCCCGGAACATTATACAATACGATGGGGAGCTCCGTAGCTTCCGCAATCGCTTTATAATGCTGATAAATACCTTCTTGAGAAGGTTTATTATAATATGGCACCACAGACAATATCGCATCAACCCCTGTAAAATCATCGTTTTTCAATGTTTCTACAATAGCGCGAGTATTATTACCACCTACACCCAACAGAATAGGAATTCTTCCGTTGACGCGGTCAATCACCATCTTTTTTATAGTTTTCTTTTCTTCCTCGGTCAGAGTCGGTGTTTCAGCTGTAGTTCCCAGCACACACAAGAAATCCGCATTATTCTGCAATAGATAGTCCACCATACGCATCAACGCGTCATAGTCAACGCTCTCATCCTCTTTGAAAGGAGTAATCAGTGCTACCCCCATTCCTTTCAATTTAGTCTGTATCATGAGTTTTAATTATAATCTCTAATTTATTTAGCCGCAAAAGTACGAATATTTTTCTTATCTTACGATATAAGTTTCAGAAATTCGTCTTCGCTTAATATGGTTATTCCAAGTTTTTTTGCTTTTTCGAGCTTTGCAGGTCCCATATTATCTCCAGCCAGTATAAAACTCGTTTTCGCGGAAATGCTTCCAACATTTTTCCCTCCGTTTTTCTCGATAAGTTCCTTATATTCGTCACGCGAGTGATGGATAAACACACCGCTGATAACAATAGACTGCCCTGCCAACTTATCAGTGTATCCACTCAAATCTTCCTCTGTGCGATAAAGTTGCAATCCAGCCTCCTTTAGCCTGTTAACCAACTCACGATTAGACTCATTAGCAAAATAAGCAAGTATACTTTGAGCTATTTTTTCTCCGATTTCATCGATACTTACCAATTTTTCAAGATCTGCCTGCTGTAAATCATCGATATTCTCAAACGACTTCGCAATCTTCTTAGCCACAGTCTCACCAACAAAGCGGATTCCTAAAGCAAAGATTACACGCTCGAAAGGAACTGTTTTACTTTGCGCAATTCCCGTTACGATATTCTCTGCCGATTTTTCACCCATACGATCCAAACCTTTGATATCATCAGCTGTAAGTTTATACAAGTCGGCCGTATTTTCAATTAATCCCAAGCGATAGAACATATCCACCGTTTCCGGCCCTAATCCATCAATATTCATAGCCTTTCGACTAATAAAATGCTCTATTTTGCCTTTGATTTGAGGAGGACACGCTGTTTCATTCGGACAATAATGAGCAGCCTCCCCTTCATACCTGACTAATTTACTGCCACATTCGGGACAATTAACGATGAACCGAACCTTCTCGCCAAGCATAAAACTACGTGCATCTTTATCAACCCCTGTAATCTTAGGAATAATTTCACCGCCTTTTTCTACATAAACCATGTCTCCAATATGCAAATCAAGCCCCTCGATAATATCCGCATTGTGCAAGGACGCACGTTTTACAACCGTTCCTGAAAGCTGCACAGGATCCAGATTAGCTACTGGTGTGACAGCTCCGGTTCTTCCTACCTGATAAGTCACCTTATTCAAACGGGTCAACGCACGTTCTGCCTGAAATTTATAAGCAATAGCCCATCGAGGAGATTTAGCCGTAAATCCCAAATTCTTCTGCTGCCTCAAACTGTTCACCTTTAAAACAATCCCATCTGTGGCAACCGGCAGATTTTTACGCTCTACATCCCAATAATTGATAAATTCAAAAACCTCCTCTAATGTCTGGCACTTGCGTGTCAAATCAGAAATTTTAAAGCCCCATTTTGCCGCTTCCTGAAGATTTTCATAATGTCCGTCACAAGGCAGGTTATCACCCAGCAAATAATACAAATAAGCATCCAGTTTGCGGGAAGCCACAATAGAAGAATTCTGCAACTTCAATGTGCCAGAAGCCGCATTTCTCGGATTGGCAAAAAGCGGCTCTTCACGCGCTTCTTTCTCTCGATTCAACTCTTCAAACACTTCCCATGGCATAAGAATTTCTCCACGTATCTCAAAAGAGGCAGGATAATTATCACCATGCAATACAAGCGGAATAGAACGGATCGTTTTCACATTATCCGTCACATCATCCCCCTTTTCTCCATCCCCACGGGTGACGGCACGAACCAACTTTCCATCTTCATAAGTCAGCGAAATAGAAGTACCGTCATATTTCATTTCACAACAAATCTCGAAATCTTCATTCAATGCCTTACGGACACGGTCGTAGAAGTCCATCACTTCCGCTTCCGAATATGTATTTGCCAGTGACAACATAGGATATTTATGAGCCACTTGCGTGAAATTCTTGTTTAAATCGCTACCTACACGCATCGTAGGCGAATTTTCATCTTTATATTCCGGATGTGCCTGTTCCAAATCCTGAAGTTCACGCATCTTGTCGTCAAACTCTTTATCCGAGATTTCAGGAGCATTCAACACATAATAATTATAATTATGCCGGTGAAGTTCGGCACGCAATTCCTCTATTTTTTCCTTTATATCCATATTTCTTCGATTGTTTAAGGCAAAAATACATGTTTATCTTTGAATATTTGTACTTTTGCGAAAAATTAAAAGATTATGCGTATTGATATTATAACAGTTTTACCCGAAATGATTGAAGGTTTCTTCAATTGTTCTATCATGAAACGAGCTCAAGATAAAGGACTTGCAGAGATACATATTCACAATCTACGTGATTATACCGAAGATAAATATCGCCGTGTCGATGATTATCCTTTTGGAGGTTTTGCCGGAATGGTTATGAAAATAGAACCCATTGAGCGTTGCATCAATGCTCTGAAGGCAGAATGCGACTACGATGAAGTTATTTTCACGACCCCTGACGGAGAACAGTTCAACCAGCCGATGGCCAACAGCCTCTCGTTGGCACAGAACCTCATTATTCTTTGCGGACATTTCAAAGGTATCGATTACCGCATCCGCGAACACCTGATTACTAAAGAAATCAGCATTGGAGATTACGTATTAACAGGAGGAGAATTGGCAGCAGCGGTGATGGCGGACGCCATCGTACGTATCATCCCCGGAGTCATTTCTGATGAACAGTCCGCACTTTCCGATTCTTTCCAGGATAATTTGCTGGCAGCACCTGTATATACACGACCTGCGGATTATAAAGGATGGAAAGTTCCCGATATTCTATTATCCGGTCATGAAGCAAAGATCAAAGAATGGGAGCTGCAACAATCCTTGGAACGTACCAGAAAACTTCGTCCCGACTTATTGGGAGAATAAAATAAAGTGTAAAAAAACACGACGGTGAAGAATATGTAAATCCTCACCGTCGTGTTTTTTTTGCCTTCAGTTTATAAAGATCTTGCTGATAGCTAATCGTTAAACACAGACTTATTTTTCATCCGCTGTTTCCAGCCTGCTTATTCTTCCTTTATTCAAAAGAAAAATAGCATTTTTCTCGCAGACTTAGTGCGAATGGTTATTGTGTGTTTTCAATTACACCTCAAGCGCACCAATAATTTCCTTTACAGACTTACATCCGTGTCTTTCCAAGTAATTATTTATACCATCTTCCACTTTAACAGTAACAGCGGGATCTATGAAATTTGCCGTACCAATCTGGATAGCTGTCGCACCTGCAAGCATGAATTCGACAGCATCTCTCCAGTCCATAATACCCCCTAAACCAATGACAGGAATATTTACCGCCTTAGCAACTTGCCATACCATACGCAATGCGATAGGTTTTACGGCCGCTCCCGACATTCCTCCTGTTATCGTTGATAAAATAGGGCGTTTACGTTCCGCATCAATCGCCATACCCAGCAATGTATTGATTAATGACACGCTATCTGCACCACTTTCTTCTGCCGCGCGAGCTATTTCGGTGATATCCGTAACGTTTGGGGAGAGTTTTACGATAAGTGTCTTTTTGTAAGCAGAACGCACTGCTTTCACTACTTCTGATGCCCCTTTTGCTGACACACCAAAAGCCATACCTCCTTGCTTCACATTGGGGCAAGAGATGTTTAGTTCTATAGCAGGAATTTTGTCAAGTTCATTAATGATTTCAGCCGTTTTCACATAATCTTCGATAGCAGACCCCGAAACGTTTACAATCATATTCGTTTGAATCTCTTTTATACGGGGATATATATGCTCTACGAAGTAGTCAACACCCTTATTTTGCAGTCCTACAGCGTTTAACATCCCAGAAGGAGTCTCTGCCATACGCGGATAAGGATTCCCTTCACGTTTGTGAAGAGTCGTCCCTTTTACAATAATACCACCTATTCGCGTTATATCAATAAAATCAGAGAACTCTTCACCATATCCAAATGTACCGGATGCCGTCATTACCGGGTTCTTCATTTGTAATTCACCAATGTTTACACTCAAATCTGCCATAGTAGTTTATTTATATTAAAAACAGGACCTTCTTTACATACACACAAGTGACCTTCTGTCGTATTTTCCACACAGCACAAGCATGCTCCGATACCACAAGCCATTGTATTTTCCAAAGAAACTTCACATTCTATCTGATTACTTTTGGCATATTTTGCCACAGCCACCATCATTGGTTTAGGACCACAAGTGTAAATCTGCTCAAATCGTACCTTATTTAATATAGAATGTTGAGTTACGTATCCTTTTTCGCCATGGCTACCATCCTCCGTAGTAGTATACACCTCTCCATATTTGGCAAACTCTTCCAACTGCAACAAATCTTTGTCGCTACGGGCACCTAACAAGAACGTAGGTTTGTGGCCTTTTTTAGCCAATTGTTCACCTAAATACAACATGGGAGCTGTTCCGACACCTCCACCAACTAATAAGAGCTTATCAGAAGCCTCTTGAGGCATTGTGTATGCATTTCCCAGCGGAAGCACCACATTAATTGTATCACCAGAATTAGCCTCTGCCAGACGTCTTGTTCCATCACCAACCAGCTGGATCAGAAACCAGACCTCATTTCGCTGTTTATCTACAAAATTAATAGAAATAGGACGACGCAAGAATGTAGTAGGCGAACCGTCCACCCGGATTTCTGCAAACTGCCCAGGTAACATTTCGGGCAGTAATGACTGAGACGTCAATTTTAGCAATACATAGTTTGCATTCAATCTGATATTCTCGGTCACTGTCAGATCTAAAATAAATTTCTTCATGTATGGATATAAAAGTATAAATTCGTATTCCGGGTGCAAAGATACAGGAAATTGCTCAAACCACCGATTTTACTCTTTATTTTTCAGGCCTAAACGTCTCATAGGTATTATCATCGAAAAATATTCTTATTTCTGTGATTTTCCTGGCAGGCTTTTCTATATACCTAATCTCTTGTTTTACAATCTCTTTAGGGGTATTTTCAGCGTTTCTTAATGGCATTTCCTTGCGATTTTCCGGAATAGCCGGCTCTTTGGACGAATTTATGAGATTCTCGTCGAATAAAGAAGGCAGATAATCGCTATTAGAAGAAGAAAAAGATGTCTCTTCTTCAGATACCACCATTTCGCCCTTTCCATAAAGCAACCATTCAAGATTTACATAGTCATACTTTTGATGAACCTTCATTACGACCTCTAAACTGGGTTTATTCCGATCATTTAAAATATGAGAGAGAGTAGATTGTTGTACTCCGATTGTTTCAGCAAAAACTCTAGGAGGAACTTTTTCTCTCTCCATTATCATTCTGATTCTGTCTTTTATTTCCATACTACCTTCTTTTTATTACAATTGTATGTGTTATGCACCTAATTCACAAAAATACATATTACATCATTGATTATACAAAGGTAAATATTTAGATTCACAAAAGCAAATTACAAATATAAAAATATTAATATCACAAAAATATACCACTCTATACCTGTCTCTTATACACATCTCCGAGCCCACGAGACCATGGCTAA
>NZ_JAJKHN010000148.1:0-7066 GCF_020982715.1 Bacteroides sp. 1_1_30 | reverse complement strand
CATCTTCATATTTTCGATAACCGTTTTGTCCCAAATTTTGCTCTTTAATTTGCGCAGATTTTGTCCCGAGAGAACTTTGCGCAAAAACGATTATAAAAAAGACTACCAATTTTCTACTAAAGTTATACATTCTTATTTCAATGTTATAATTTATTTCATAATTTCCAACGCCCAATAGCAAGCCAATCAAAAGTTTCTTGTGATAATCCAGTACTCCCTCCAGAGGCGTAATTTCTATTAATACAAAATCGGCTAACTGTTTTAGTTGAATCATCAATAGGTGATGCGGAATAAACACCACTGTCAGATGAAGGCTTGTAAACTGTTGCAAATATCTTATAACTTTTATCAAAAAATGATGTAGACATAGTTATGGTGTAGCTAACAACTGAAGAACCTGAAACTTTTCCCCATTGGATTAACAGTCCATTTGGAAACTTACAGTAACCATTCTGTCCGAGGTCCTGTGTCGTAACATTGGAAAAATCTTTCAACGCACAATTTGTTCCGAGAGAACTTAGGTGAATTAAACTACATTTTGAGTGATTTCTTTTAATATTTTCCATTTTGATTTATTTCGTGACAATGCTGTTGATGTTGTGTGTAATATATTATTTTATCAATGATTCGTCTATCATTTCCTTACTTTTATGCCTATTATTCAATACATTTCTATTTGACGTTTATATTTTAGGATATAATTCTAAGGACATGATAAGTTTATATAATGGTGATAAGGAAATAAAAATCGAAGTAAAGGATGAAAGCTACTCTTATGAAGCTATCATGGGAGAAGATACACTCACTTTGTATTTTTCTCATCCGGGGTATATTGAAATTCCGGTTGGCTCCTGGTGTGATTTCTACGGAAAACGGTATTCCCTCAAAAAAGACAGCAATTTCAAGAAGAACGGTGAACGTAACTTCGAATACACTCTGATTCTGGAAACTGGGAAGGCTGATGCTATGCTGTGGAAAGTACGTCATACCGTTGACAGAAGCATTAAATTCTCATATACAGCCAAGGCACATGAACACCTACGTCTACTCGTTGAGAACCTGAACCGTCGGAGTACCGGTTGGAAAGTCGGTGATTGCATTGAGGGAACGGAAAAAGTAATCAACTACAATCACACCTATATTCTTGATGCTTTCAATCAACTTGCAGAACTATATGAGACAGAATGGCAGATCACTGAAGAAACGGTTGAAGGAAAACAAATTAAGACTATCCATCTGCGTAAAGTTGAGTATAACAAGGAGAACCCTTTGAAACTGTCGTATGGTAAAGGCCACGGCTTCAAGGTCGGTGTTGGTAGGACTTCTGGGGATATACCACCCGAAATAATTTTGGTAGAAACTACAGATCGCAATATTGATTATTCTACATACGGATCTAAATACCTGTTACTTCCAAAGAATAAGACTCTTGTTTACGAAGGGAGAACGTATAAGACAGATGCGGATGGAACTTGTGTCATGCGTGCTGATAAAGAACTTACAACAGCAAAGGAAGATAGTCTGGACTGTACAGCTATTTATCCTTCCCGTGTTGGTACTGTTAGTTCTGTTATTGAAGTGAACAAGGAGAATAACTTCTTTGACTTTGTAGATAAAGACATTCCTGAAGAGTTGAATTTCGAAGATTGTCTCATAGCAGGAGAAACAATGACGGTTATTTTCCAGACTGGTATGCTTACAGGCAAGGAGTTCGAAGTAAAGTATATCCATGAAGCGAAAGACAAGAAAGAGGCACGTCGATTTGAAATTGTTCCGCAGGAAATTGATGGTATTACTATGCCAGAGCCGGAAGTCTGGCGACCGAAGGTTGGTGATACATACGCAGTGTTCGGAATGCAATTGCCGAAGGCTTATATCTGTAACGATAGCACACAAACGGGTGCGAGCTGGGAAGCTTTCAAGGAAGCTGCTAAATACCTCTATGAACATGAAGATAAAGCATTCATATTTACCGGGACATTGGACGGTATTTGGGCTAAAAAACGCTGGTTGGAGATAGGCGGAAAGATTGTGCTAGGTGGATATGTAAACTTCTCTGATACACAGTTTCATCCGGAAGGTTCTCTTATCCGGATGATTGGAATCAAACGTTTTGTGAATAATCCGTATTCACCCGAAATTGAATTGTCTAACGAACCGATAGGTACGTCTGTGTCAAGTGATCTGAACAAGATAGAAACTAACGAGGTGACAGTTATTGAGAAGCATAAGGACGCTTTACAATTCACTAAACGTCGTTTCCGTGACGCAAAGGAAACGATGTCTATGCTTGAAGATGCACTGTTGAACTTCTCCGGCTCCGTCAATCCGATAACCGTTTCAACCATGCAACTGCTTGTCGGAGACGAAAGCTTGCAATTTCGTTTTGTCAATTCAAAAACGAATCCGGTTCAGGTATCTCATAATATTACTTTCAATACAAGTACAAAGATACTGAACGCTCCGGCAGGAATCCTTCAGCATTTGACACTCGGTATTAGTTCTCTTTCTTCTTCTCATAAGGCAGATGAATACAAGTACTGGGACATGGCTAACTATGATTCTCCGGTACTCATTGACCCGGACAAAAAGTATTATCTATATGCTAAAGTTGGCAAGGAGAATCAAGCCGGAACATTCCTCTTGAGTGAAACAGCTATTAAAATGGAACAGATAGCTGGATATTATCATTTACTCACCGGAGTGCTTAACAGCGAGTATGAAGGTAGTAGAAGTTTTGTTCAGCTATACGGATTTACTGAAATTCTGCCGGGCCGCGTAACAACAGAAAGAATCCTTTCTCCGGATGGTGATACATATTTCGATCTAGTAAAAAGTGAGATCGGCGGTAACATTCAAATAAAAGCAGGTTCTTCCGGATTGGAAAATCTGTCTGAATGGGAAGCTGCTCATCAGGAAATAAAGGATGCAGCTAAAGCGGCCAAGGATACTGCTGATTCAGTGGAAGGACTTCATAATTATGTAGATGGAGCCTTCGCTGACGGAATTATAGACGAAGCAGAAGCAAAAACTATTGAAAAGTATATCAATACTGTCAACAATACCAAACAAGCTATCGAAGCAACTTACAATAAACTCTACACAAATGTTTATTTATCCGGTCCTGCAAAGATTGGTTTGCTCAATGCTAAAGTTAGCTTAATGGGGAGTATTGAAAGCCTGATTAATACTATCAATGCCGCAATTTTCGACGGATTTACAACATCTGAAGAAAAGAAAGACGTGGATAATAAATTCACTCTTTTCAATTCTGCCTATGCTGATTTTAATACTGCTGTTGAAGCCGCTAATAAGGCTATACAGGACAAGCTAAAGGATTATTCGGATGAAGCACTGAAACAGGCAATGCAGGCTTTAGAGGATGCTGCGGATGCTGCTAAGGCTGCGCAGGATGCTGCAACATCAGTTGAAGGCTTGCATGACTATGTAGATGGCGCATTTGCGGATGGCATTATAGACGAGGCGGAAGCTAAAGCGATTGAGAAATACTTAAATACAGTCGGAAATACGAAATCTGCTGTTGAAGCTACATATAGCAAACTATATGTGAACGCTTATCTGGAAGGCTCTGCTAAAACAGATTTACTTAATGCCAAGGTTTCTTTGTCAGGTGCAATTGACAATCTTATTGCTGCAATAAATACAGCTATTGCAGATGGACAAACGACTATTGAGGAAAAAAAGAATGTAGATGATAAGTTTACTCTATTCAACTCTGCTTTAGCTAGTTTCAATACAGCCGTTGAAGGAGCAAACAAAGCCATACAAGACAAACTGAAAAGCTATTCAGATGAATGTACAGCTGATCTGAAAGTGCTCAATACTCAAATCTCCGCACAAGTAACTCGAGTTGACAGCCTGACGCAGCGGATAGATACTGCCGGGTGGATAACGACTTCCGACGGTAATAAGATATATGCTTCTAAAGAACTGGAAAACGGTAATACGCTTATATCTTATATCAACCAGGCGGCCGGAGAGACTACGATTCACTCATCTAAAATTAATTTGGAAGGTGCTGTTACAATCACCGCACTGCATAGTGATCTGCAGACAATGATTAACTCCAAGATTGATCGAGACGGATTGGGTAAATTGGCATTTGAGGATGCAGTTGAATATGCAAAACTTGGTACTACCATTGTTGTAGGTGGATATTTGAATACTGACTATATCCGTGTGAAACGTATTGATGCGGACGGCGCAAAGGTTGGAGGATTCACTATTGATAACGGTCGGTTAGTCTGGAAAGCGGGTGATTATTTCGGGGATATTTCCCGCAGTCTGAAATTGGGATATAGTACCACCTCGAAAGAAGGTGTAGTGCATGTTACTTTCAATCCAGCCACGGATGGTAATTTCGGTATTTCCGCTATTGGGGCTGGTTTTGGAGGAAGTGCTGCTATTTATGGTTCTACCAATCTTAAGACTCCTAAATATCCCGATAATTACATTTATGCGGGTTTCTTCGATGGCAACGTAAGGGTACTAGGAGATGTAACGGCAAATGGATTCTTTCCGAGTGATGGCAATGGGAGTTATTGGTCTGTTATTTCAGATAGCACAATTACACTTTTAGATCCTTCTACACGAGGAAAGACTTTGCATATAGTAAAAGGGTTAATCGTTGAAATAAAATAAAAATTATGAAAGTAAATCTAAACAGAAACTTACTCGACTTTAGAGGTCGGGAGTTTGTCGAATTGGTGAATGGTAAGGAAAGTAAGAAATCTCTTCGTGATTTGGTGGCAGAGGCATTATTTGCAGCAGGCTCTAATCCACAGAAGAATATGGAAACTTCCAAGAAATTACGAGCATATAAAATGCTACAACAGATTATTAACAATCGTGGAGTACTTGATATTGAAACGGAAGATGCTGCTCTATTAAAAGAAATTTGTGGAGAGTATCTTACTGCAGGTACATACGGACAAATTTATGATTTAATAGAAGGAGGAAACAAGGAATGAACATCACAGCAACTAACAGTACTGCAACAACTAAGGTTACAGACACTATCAGAGTTAAATACAGAATGTCAACCCGTGGTACCGAAGCGGTGAAAGATATTACTGCCGAGATTGTCAAAGATGAAACGACTGTCGGCTTCTTCAATATTTCTCGAAATGGAGTAACTGGATTCTCGCTACATGAGGATCATGGGCTAACCTCTGGCGAAGTGAAACAAGTATTTCAGACAGCTATTGATGATTGTAGCGAGGTATTAAAATAAAGTATTAATATTTTAGATAAAAATGATATGGATTATTTCAAAAACTTACTTATTGGATTGGTTACCGGCATAGCTGCTTATCTCAATCCTATTTCTGGGGAGATCAAAAGTCTTATTGCTGTATTTGCCCTCAATTTCATTTGCGGGCTACTTACTGCACTCCTTATCAATCATGAGAGTTTTTCTTTTAAAAAGGCTTGGAGGTGTATCGTAGAAGCAACTATTTTCTTTGCCTTGGTTAGCTGCATCTACTTTATTGGTGAACACAAAGGAAATCCGGAAGGTGCGCTACAATGTGTTTCATTTATTACGTATAGCGTTTTCTATTTCTACGGGGTGAACATTCTAAGGAATATCAAAGAAATTCTACCCAACTCTAGCAATGGCCATAAGGTAGTAGCTTTCTTGCACTATGTATTAAGTGTTGAGTTTATAAAGAATATTCCCTATTTAACGAACTATCTACAAAAAGGAGATACCAAATGATTGAAGTATTGGAGTTTATTTTTCAAGATTTTTGGCATTGGCTAGGATCTGTTATTATGATAGCTATCATTTGCAATATCAACTTGATTAAAGTTGGCCCAATAACAAATAAAAAGGAGGATAAGAATGAAAACTATTGATGCAATTATCATCCATTGTTCGGCAACACGTGCCGGACAGGATTTACGAGCCAAAGATATTGACCGGATGCACCGGGCTCGAGGATTCAATCAAATCGGTTATAACTTCATTGTTGATCTTGACGGAATAGTTGAGAATGGGCGACCGTTAGGCATTGATGGAGCACATTGTAATACCAAAGGATTTTCAAAGTCCTCGTATAATAAGCATAGTGTTGGCATCTGTTATATCGGAGGCTTGGACGCATCTGGAAAACCTGCAGATACACGTACTCCAGCTCAAAGGACAGCACTACGCGAATTGGTCGCGAAGCTCTGTAAGGAATACCCTATAATTGAAGTACTCGGACACCGTGATACTTCTCCGGATCTGGACAGCAGCGGAGAGGTAGAGCCAAAAGAATATATTAAGGCGTGCCCCTGCTTCGATGTCAGGAGTGAATTTTCTAATTTTCTTCGTAATACAGTGATCCGGCCATGAAAGCGCTAATCTATATAACCATATTCCTGATGTTGGGAATATGGTTTACCTCCTGCAAGACTTCCCGGAATATGGAAACTCAAAAGCAGGTAGACTATTCCGGTGAATTGAGTCGTATTCAAAGTATAATTGAATCACTACGGCTGGATGTGAATAAGCAGACGAAAATTACTACTGACAAATTGAGTGATCTGAAAATTGAGAATAAAACTGTTTATTTGTCGCTTCCGGATTCGACCGGAAAACAGTATCCAGTCAAAGAAAGTACTACCACCGCTTCCAAACAGGAGCAAGAACGAACAGAAGCTGATGAAATATTATCTATTGCCTTGCAACAGTTCTCTAATAGATTGGGTTCATTGGGAAACAAGATAGATGCTGTACTGAATCAAAAAGAGAAGATAACCGAAATATCTTGGTGGGATCTACATAGAGATAAGGTATATATAAGCACCATTATTATAATCATTGTCAGTTGGCTTGTATATAGAATAAGAAAGAAATAACTTTTAAACCCACAAAAAAATCAACGCATCTATTTACGAAAGCCATAGCATTTTCTTCAGCATTTGATTTGCACCATTGACTAAGGGATCCCTTCTATTTGAAAACATTATTTCATTCAAACTCTCTCTGGCGTATCTTTAAATCTGTCTCTTATACACATCTCCGAGCCCACGAGACCATGGCTAATCTCGTATGCCG
>NZ_JAJKHN010000147.1:0-7502 GCF_020982715.1 Bacteroides sp. 1_1_30 | reverse complement strand
GCTTAAAGATACAAAAAAGGCAACTAACTCGCAATGAATTAGTTGCCTTAAATTTTATTATTTTAGGAATATCCCTAGATAGACTGTAGAGCCGGAACCGGCTCCTATCACATCTCCGTCTTTTGCCGTGGCGGCAATTTCACGGGCTACGTGTTCTTTGGCTTCCCGGTTGATAATGGAGTCCGACCATTGCAGGTGCTTTATAAGATGATTTTCCCAGTCCATAAGTTTGCGCTCTAGAATTGTTTTAAGTTTCTCTATATATAACGAATCAGCGAATCAGTTTGTTTGTTCGTTTCAATTTCGGATGGGAAGAGTCTCTTTAGATGAGAAAAGTCTCTTCAACAGCCTTCAATTATTTAAATAGTTAATAAACGATTCGTTAATTTTTAACTTTGTTGCGTTAAACGTTAACGAACCTCTGCTTTTTATTAAACCGTGTTATAAGTTAGGCTGCTTTGCCCCGAAAATTTGGAGATAACCGAAAAGTTCGTATCTTTGTACTGTGTTTTTCATAGTATTAGATTTAAGGTTAACAAAGATTGGCTGTCTGGGATAGATAGCCTTTTTTTTGTCCCTACTATTCCTTATAGAATCAGCCAGATGGCAATGATATGCCCGATGCTGCCTCCCAGGCAAAACAAGTGGAAAGTGGCATGCATATATGGTTTGCGTAACGAATAAAAAACAGCTCCCACGATATACGAAACTCCTCCGCCAATCAGCCACCAGAAAGCGGTAGTGGCTCCCAGTTCTCCCAGATGATCTAACAAAGGTTTCATGGCTACCAATATACAGGCGCCCATACCTACATAACAAGCCGTTTCGAGATTGCTATGTTCTTTCAGTTTTTTGAAGCTAAGAATGAAACCGGCGATAGCCGACAGCCAGACGAAAGCAAAAATTCCCCATCCCCATCCGCCGGCATGCCGCAGAACAAGCAGGGTAAAAGGGGTGTAGGTTCCGGCAATGTGCAAATAGATAGCTCCATGATCGAATTTACGGAGCAGCTCTTTCAGCTTTCCTGGACGACTGCCGTGATACCACGTAGAACTGATATAAGAAGAAAGCATCCCCGTCAAGTAGACAGATACACAAGCAACTGCCCACTGCGGCTCTATATTTTCGGAAGCCTTTTCCAATAACAAATATCCGGCCACGATTCCAAGCAGAATACCTATTCCATGGCTAAGGGTATTTGCCCATTCTTCTATATTATTGTATCGTTTGTTCTTCAATGTTCCTTTTTTGAATTGTTAAGTCACAAAAAATATTGAGTCGCAAAGATACTTTATTTTCCGTAAAGCGTTTCTTCGCCTTATTCTTTTTTAAAAGAAATATCGGCGTATGATACTCCCTGCGGTTTTAAAATTTTGATGCGTACCCAATGCTCGGTGTCCAGTTGGAAACCGTCGTGGTTGATGGAATGAACAGTTTCCTCATAATTGTGTTTTTTGTAGTATCTTCACAAAGAAAAAAAATAGAGAAAGGCGATACACCTTTCTCTATTTAATTTTTATTTTATGTATAAAATATATTATACCAAATGTCCGATCCATTCTTCACGGTCGCCGGGAAGAAGGTCGATAACAGGAATTTCTACCATTGTGTAGCATCCCGGTTGTTGCTTCATCGAAGCACGTGCCACACATACTAGCACTTGTGCTGTCAGTGCGGGGTTATTGATGCGCATATTAAATTCGAACAACTGATTCTGTGTTTTGCCGGATACACCTTTGCGAGTGAGATTTACACCGTGACCCATATCCAATAGAGCGTCCACGCTCGGAACGAGTTTCACGTGTGTTTCATCATTCACGAAGTAAGGGTCTGCTTTGATGGCAGCAGCTACTTCTTCAAATTTATATCCGTCTTTCAGTTCGATGTACACCATGCGGCGGTGGATTCCCGTGCCGGTAGGAATAGTCATGGAAAGAGCGGCTTTCACTCCGTCGATAGCTTTTACGGCTACTGTGTGTCCCATGCTCATACCCGGACCGAAGTTGGTGTAAGTGATTCCTTTCGGAGCAATCGCTTCGAGCATGGTGCGTACGATGGAGTCGCTTCCCGGATCCCATCCGGCAGAGATGATCGATACAGCTTTATGTTCTTTGGCAGCAGCATCCAGTGTGCGGCGTAAGTCTACGATACCGGTGTGGATATCGAAACTGTCTACCGTATTAATCCCCATTGCCAGATATTCTTTTGCATATTTCTCAACGCTGCGGGTTGGCGTGCAAAGAATAGCTACGTCTACATTCCCCAACTCTTTTATGTCCTTTACTACTACATAGTTTGCCAACTCTTCCGGTTTGTTCTCTGCTCCTGCACGACGAACGACTCCGGCTATTTCGAAATCAGGTGCCGCCTGAAGCGCTTCCAGTACATAATGTCCGATGTTACCATAACCAACGATGGCAGCTCTTACTTTTTTCATTCTTTTCTTGGTTTTAATGAACAAATTTCTTTCTTTTGCTTGCAAAAGTAAACAATTTACTACTAACTTTGGTTCATCCGCTTTAATATTTTTATTTTTTTCATATTCTTCATATCTAATGTACAAAAGAATAATCTGTGAAAATCAGTGTAATCTGTGGTGAGAAAGTTTTATCTTTGTCCCTGTTATGATAGAATATATTAGAGGCGAACTTGCCGAACTAAGTCCGGCAACCGCAGTGATTGACTGTAACGGGGTGGGATATGCCGCCAATATATCCTTGAATACCTATTCGGCTATTCAGGGAAAGAAAAACTGTAAGCTATATATTCACGAGGCGATTCGGGAAGACGCTTATGTGCTTTACGGATTTGCCGAGAAGCAGGAGCGGGAGATTTTTCTATTATTGATTTCCGTCTCCGGAATCGGGGGAAACACGGCACGTATGATTCTCTCGGCGCTCTCACCTGCCGAACTGGTGAACGTAATCAGCACCGAAAACGCGAATATGCTGAAAACGGTGAAAGGTATCGGGCTGAAGACTGCGCAACGGGTGATTGTCGACCTGAAAGATAAGATAAAAACGATGAGTGGGTCTGCCGGCGGAGGTGCTTCCGCAGGTCTGTTGCTGCAACCTGCCAATGCGGAAGTGCAGGAAGAGGCGGTGTCTGCATTGACAATGCTCGGTTTTGCTGCCGCGCCTTCACAGAAGGTGGTGTTGGCTATCTTGAAGGAAGAACCGGATGCTCCGGTAGAAAAGGTTATCAAACTGGCTTTGAAACGTTTGTAGTATGCAGCAACAGAAAATTTATATGCAGGCATGGCTGGACGCTCACGGTCGTGCAAAGGTAGTGAATACGGATAAATGGTATCTGGATTTTGCTAATCAGCTATTGCCATTGGTGGCCGAATCGTATATATATGGTGGGAAAGAGATGGAAGAAGACCAGAAGCAAGTGGCTCTGACGTGTGCCTTATACTTGGAAGATTGTGTGGCAGACGGAGGAAACTGGCGTCAATTTATCCACTGGCATCAGGAAAACTACGGACGTTACCTGCCTTTCTACACGTTGACGGACGAATATCTGCCGGACGAAATCAACCGTGAAGATGTTGTTTTCCTTTTGTGGGCAATCAATTCACCGGTCGGTGATGATTTTGACGGAGTGGAGAACCCGATGGATGCAGATTTGCTGGAGTTTGCAGATGTATTATACAACCGTTTGGATGCTGCGTTCGAATTGGCTCCTATCAGTGATTACCTTGCGACGGATTGGTTGCTGGAAACGGAATTGATGCAAAAGAAGCGAATGCCTCTGCCGATAGCTTTGCCGGGAGAAAAAATGCCTGCCAACGTAGAACGTTTCCTTGAAGCAAGTAAAGGTGAACCGCTTTTGTACTTCGACTCTTACGATGCGCTGAAATTTTTCTTTGTGCAATCATTGAAGTGGGAGGATGAAGAAGATTCTCTATTGCCTGATTTAAAAGAGTTTGATAACTTCGTGGTTTTCGCCAATCCGAAAGGTCTGTTGATCGGTCCTGATGTGGCCCCATATTTTGCGGACAAACGCAACCCGCTCTACAATGCTGAACTGGCAGAAGAGGAAGCATACGAACTGTTTTGTGAAGAAGGTTTGTGCCCGTTTGATTTGTTGAAATATGGAATGGAACATGAGCTGTTATCGGAAGCACAGTTCCCGTTTGAGAATGGAAAGGAACTGTTGCAGGGAAACTGGGATTTTGTGGCTCGCTGGTTTTTGGGTGAATATTACGAAGGAGAATAAGAGAACAAGAATCAGATATAAGTACTGTTTATATAAGTGTTGTCTATGCCAATCAAAAAAAATAACAATCCCTTTGTCGGAAAGACAAAGTCCGCAGCCGGTAAAAAGAAGACAACCGGAAAACGGGTTGGAAAATCAAAACGGGAAAAGGCTAATAATCAATTGAATAGAAGGGTAAAATAAGGATGTGGAGGATACGCCGTTTTTGCTTACCAGGCTACGCCGTTTTATGATGGCAGACTACGCCTTTTCTCCATACCAGGAAACGCCTTTTCTTCCGCGCAGAGAATAAAGAGGCTTATTATACATTTGACGGGAATAGTTGTCGTTTATGAAAAATAACAACTATTCCCGTCAGTTTTATTGTTGACCGATGTTTTTTTCTGCTAAATAGCTTCTCTTTTGACGGTTTTTAGTTAAATGGGAATATAATTCAGACAGAAGAACAAAAGAACAAAAAATAAAATAGCAGTTCAATAAGCAACAAAAATAATTTTCAAAGCGCAGCCTTTATGTTCTTTTGTTCTTATGTCTAAAAATAAAAAAATCATTTATCTCATTTCCGCACAGATCGTTTTCTTTTTGCCAAATGGAGTTTCCTTTTTATTAATCGGTAATTTCCTCCTGTGCTTTCCGTTCTTTTTTCTTATTGATAAATCCGATTTTCAGGTTAGCTTCCTCTTGTTCTTTTTTAATCTGTTCCATTGCAGAGAGGATTTGCGCTAATTCATAAACATTGGCTGCGGCTAGCCGGTCGGTGGGACTCATCGTTGTTTTATAGGTACGGTCGCCCATATATTCCACACGGATATTTTTGTCTTTATTGAGATGTAGGAATTCGATTACATTGCCGTCTTCTCCCAGTTTATAATCAGCTTTTTCTATTTTCTCGTTCATATCGGTCGTTTCGTAGCTGTCTTTGGAGCTTGGAGTTTCGGCAAAACTGCCGTCAGGAGCAATCACTTTCACTTTGTTGTGGTGGATATTGCCGGCACCGCAATAGATAGAGGTCATACTCATGATGCCTTGCTCGTTCACTTGGAAGCGGAGGTACGAACGGTGCATGTTTTTCTCAATGGTTTGTGTAGGCCAGAGGTAGTTGCCTACTTGTTGATATTCGGCATCTTTTTCTAGTGTGAATTTGTCTTTGATGGCGTTGAATTCTTTCGTTTTTGCCTGAAAGGCGCTATCCAGATAAGCAAGCGTTTTTTGCTGTGCTTTTGTTTCAACATCAAGCATTAGTGCCTGTCCCGCCTTACGTGCTTCGAACGCTTTGGGATACAGAATCTTGATACTGTCAATTTGTAACTTAGCTTCTTCATAGTCGCCACGTTCGTAGGCAGCCTTGGCAACCATCAGTTTTTCATTGGCTTTTTTCTCAAGGCCATTTCCGCAGGCAGCTAATGCCAGCGTACCACAAAAGAGGATAATCAGTTTTTTCATCACAAATTTTATTTACTGGTTCTATTATTTACATGAAGAAGCAGTGTCCGTTTGCCATTCACTGTTCATCGTTCTGTTCTTCATTCACTTTATTAGCGGCAAAAATACAAATATATCCCTTATTTTTGTAATTTTGTCCCCTCAAAACTTATAACTAAAAAGAATGATAGAGTTGACTCAAGAGGAATTGAAGCAGCATTTTAGCGAACCCATCTTCGGACAGATAGCCGAAACGGCCGATGCGCTCGGCATGGAGTGTTATGTGGTAGGTGGCTACGTTCGTGATATTTTTCTGCAACGTCCCTCTAAAGATATAGATGTAGTAGTTGTAGGAAGTGGAATTGCAATGGCAGAAGCCCTTGGAAAACGGTTGGGACGTGGTGCTCATGTCTCTGTTTTCAAGAATTTCGGAACAGCACAAGTAAAATACAGAGGTACGGAAGTAGAGTTTGTAGGTGCGCGTAAGGAGTCTTATCAACGGGATTCGCGCAAACCGATTGTTGAAGACGGTACGCTGGAAGACGATCAGAACCGTCGTGATTTCACGATCAATGCTCTTGCTGTATGTCTCAATAAAGCACGTTTCGGCGAACTGGTAGACCCGTTCGGAGGCATGGAGGATATGAAGGAAAAGACAATCCGCACTCCGCTTGACCCGGATATCACTTTCAGCGATGATCCTTTGCGCATGATGCGTTGCATCCGTTTTGCTACGCAACTGGGCTTTTACATTGACGATGATACTTTCGAATCGCTTTGCCGGAATAAGGAACGGATTGAAATCATCTCCCGTGAACGTATTGCGGACGAACTGAATAAGATTATTCTTTCTCCGATTCCCTCAAAAGGTTTTATTGATTTGGAACGTAGCGGTTTGCTGCCGTTGATTTTCCCGGAATTTGCTGCCTTGCAGGGAGTGGAAACACGGAACGGACGTTCGCATAAGGATAATTTTTATCATACATTGGAAGTGCTGGATAATATCAGCAAGAAGACTGATAACCTTTGGTTACGCTGGGCTGCTTTGCTGCATGACATTGCCAAGCCTGTCACGAAACGTTGGGAACCGAAAGCGGGATGGACGTTCCATAACCATAATTTTATCGGTGAAAAGATGATTCCGCATATCTTCCGCAAGATGAAGTTGCCGATGAATGAGAAGATGAAGTACGTGCAGAAGCTGGTTAGCCTGCACATGCGTCCGATTGTTATCGCGGATGATGTGGTGACAGACTCGGCTGTACGCCGTCTGCTTTTTGAAGCGGGTGATGATATTGACGACTTGATGATGCTCTGTGAAGCGGATATTACTTCCAAGAATATGGAACGTAAGCAGCGTTTCCTGAATAACTTCCAGTTGGTTCGACAAAAGCTGAAGGATTTGGAGGAGAAAGACCGTGTCCGTAACTTCCAACCGCCCGTGAGCGGAGAAGAAATTATGGAGATTTTCGGTTTGGAACCTTGTCGTGAAGTCGGTGTTTTGAAGAGTGCTATAAAGGATGCTATCTTGGATGGAGTGATTCCGAACGAATATGAGGCTGCTCATGCTTTCATGCTCGAGCGGGCTAAGAAGATGGGGCTGACGCCGGTGTGCTGATAGAAGGACGGAACAGATATATTATAGTATTCAAACACAGGTTTATACGAATCAGTAGTTGAATTGGAGTAAAACTGTACTGAAATGAACTAAATGATAATTTTGCGGGGTGCCCTGAAAGGGCTTAATTATATAGCGTAGGGCAACGCCCTACGTAAAAACGGCAATCTGAATTTGCGCCCTGAAAGGGCATAATTGTATACGGTTCCGCCCTTTCAGGGCTTGTGGCTGATGTGTTTTT
>NZ_JAJKHN010000146.1:0-7576 GCF_020982715.1 Bacteroides sp. 1_1_30 | reverse complement strand
CGTGGGCTCGGAGATGTGTATAAGAGACAGACACATGGGATTGGAGATTACCAATTGTATACTTCTCTTTATAATTGTATTGAGGGTGATCAAATTATAGACTTTGATATATCGGGCTTGGATACAGAAGCAAGACCTATATCATTAATCTTTGGTCAGATTAATAATATAGTCGCTTATCTTAATAGAAAATTCATTATTTAAATTAAAAACAGCATTTAAGAGAATACATAATGAAAGAAAACAGCCAAGGAGTTTATATTTTAGTTGAAATTCCTTGGTCATGGAAGAAAAAGTAGAAATTAAGATTGATCCCCGGAACTATCGTATCCATGGGGACGAAAACAAGCGGCTTATCCACAAAAGCCTTGTTGAATGTGGAGCTGGTCGGTCCGTATTGGCCGACCGTGATAATGTGTTAATCGCTGGAAACGGCGTCTATGAAGAAGCTCAAAAGTTAGGTCTCAAAGTGCGTGTTGTAGAGTCTGACGGTACCGAGCTTATTGTTATTAAACGCAAAGACTTATCTACGGAAGATGAAAAGAGAAAACTGCTGGCCTTAGCGGACAATCATACTTCCGATACTTCTGAATTCGATTGGAAGTTAGTGATAGAAAACTTCTCGCCTGATGTATTGAATGATTGGGAGTTTTCAGTAGACGAGATCGAACTTTCGACTGATATCCCTAATTCTGACGATGAGAAAGATAATAATCTTTATACAAAAAAAATAGTATCTCCAATCTATACACCGACTGGCAATAAACCTGCAATATCAGAACTCTATAATCTTGAAACTTACAATTGTCTGATGAAACAAATTCAGGAGTGTAATTTAGACAAGCAGACTAAAGATTTTCTTCAGATTGCAGCTTCAAGGCACATTGTTTTCGATTATGGAAAAATTGCTGAATTTTATGCTCATTCAAACAACATCATTCAAAATTTAATGGAAAATTCAGCTCTTGTCATTATAGATTTTAATAAAGCTATTGAACTAGGATATGTTTGTTTAAAGAAAGAATTGTCAGACTCATATTTGGAGGATTATAGCAATGATGAAAAATAATTGCTTCGTTGCATTGATACTTACACATGGGCGTCCAGACAATGTACATACAGTAAAAACATTACGGAAATGTGGCTATACAGGTGATATTATCATAGTATTAGATAATGAAGATCTGAAGATAGATCGTTATCGCAAAAACTACGAAAACATATATGTATTCGACAAACAAGAAATAGCATCAGAAACAGATGAGGGTGATAACTTCAATGATCGTCGAGCTATTATTTATGCGAGAAATGCTTCTTTTGAAATAGCAAAAGAAAAAGGCTACCAATATTTTATTGAGTTAGATGATGATTATACGGAATTCTCATACACTTATAATCAATATGGTGAAATGAAGCAGAAAAACATTATCAATCTTGATAAAGTACTTGATGCTCTAATTGATTTCAAAAATAAAACAGGTGCTTTAGCTGTTGCATTAGCTCAAAGAGGAGATTTTATCGGAGGAAAGCAGAATAATATAGTTCGTGGTGAATTACTTAAACGGAAAGCAATGAACTCATTTATTTGTGATACAAACATGCCTTTTAAGTTTTTTGGTAAAATTAATGAAGATGTAAACACCTACACTTTACTAGGAAGTAGAGGAAATTTGTTTTTTCAGATTCCGCATGTTTCTTTGAATCAAGTAACAACTCAACAATCAAATGGCGGAATGACTGATATATATTTAGATAGTGGGACTTATGTTAAGTCTTTCTACACAATTATGTATGCTCCTTCTTGTACAAAGATACGCCCAATGGGAAGTGTGTATAGACGCCTACACCATAGTATTAATTGGAATAATGCTGTTCCTAAAGTAATTCCAGAGAACTGTAAAAAGTAACCCCTATTTATATTTTAATTTGAAGATTATCCAAGCTAAGGCAAGAGTTATCACAATTTGTTAGTTATTGTTAGTTTATGACAGAGAAGAAGAATCTGGCCGAGAAGAAAAAAAGAGGGCGTAAATCAGAGTACAGAATAGAGTATGCCGATCAAGCTCTAAAGCTTTGTTTGTTGGGTGCAACAGATAAAGAGCTCTCCGAATTCTTCTCTGTTTCAGAGCAGACTTTAAACAAATGGAAGAAGGATTATCCCGAATTTCTTGAGTCCCTAAAAAAAGGGAAAAATATAGCAGATGCTAACGTTGCATCGAGACTCTATAACCGTGCTATTGGGTATAACTGTAAAGCAACAAAATTTGCAACATCGAACGGGAAGATTACAGATTCGAAGGAATTTATAGAGCATTATCCTCCTGATACAACAGCCGCTATTTTCTGGTTGAAGAATCGACAGCCGGAAAAATGGCGTGACAAGAAAGAAGTAGACGCGAATGTAAACCTTGGTGATGAATTGGAATCATTGACAGACGAACAACTTCAGGCTATTATTGATGGTAAAGAAAAAGAGTGAAAGAGAAATACTGCTTAGACAAGCGAAAGCAGCAACTATACTTCGCAAGCGTGAAGCCCGGAATGATTTCTGGGCTTTCTGCTTATACTATGATCCAAAGTTCTTTGCCAAACGATTATTCTTGAAGAAAGTAGCCGAAGCGTTCATGCGTGTGTATACCTCCTATTTAGCTAATATTATCTACCGCCTTGCTGTCAGTATGCCGCCACGTGCCGGTAAGTCTTATATTTCCTCATTGTTTATAGCCTGGATGTACGGTCACTTCCCGGAAGAATCTGTAATGCGTAACTGTTGCTCTGATACTCTTTACAATAAGCTGTCATACGATACCCGTGATATTGTAAAATCTAAGCGTTACAAAGAGATATTCCCTGATATTCATCTGAAAGGTGATAAACAGAATGTGAAGAGTTGGAATGTGGAAGGCGCTCGCCAGGTATCTTATTTCGGTGGCGGTGTTGGCGGTACCGTGATCGGCTTCGGTGCGTCTATGCTCGCCATGACCGACGACTTATATAAGAGCCTGGAAGATGCGTTATCTGACAATAACAATGAAAAGGTATGGTCTTGGAAACAAGGTACGCACGACTCCCGTATTGAGGGAAGTTGTTGTATGATTGACATCGGGACCCGCTGGTCTTCTAGTGATGTCCTCGGACGTATGGAAGAAGCCGGCAAGTATAATGAAATCATCCGGATCGCAGCTCTTGATGAAAACGATGAAACTTTT
The DNA here is from genome assembly GCF_020982715.1 of Bacteroides sp. 1_1_30. Classification (NCBI taxonomy): domain Bacteria; kingdom Pseudomonadati; phylum Bacteroidota; class Bacteroidia; order Bacteroidales; family Bacteroidaceae; genus Bacteroides; species Bacteroides sp. 1_1_30. The sequence continues at coordinate 4,367 of NZ_JAJKHN010000146.1, read as the reverse complement.
TGCGCTGATGTACATACTACGGAATATTACCGGGAACTACGTTCTGAAACCGACGAAAGCATTTGGATGGCCGAATATATGCAGGAACCATTCGAAGCCAAAGGGTTACTATTCCCCAAATCGTCTCTCATGCGCTTCAAATTAGCCGATATTGCAGGAAAGAAACCTGATGGGACACTCGGAGCTTGTGATACAGCCGATAAAGGAGATGATGATTTCTGCGCACCATTCGCAAAGGTGTTCGGACCAAAATATTTCATTACCGATATTCTTTTCACAAAGGATCCTGTTGAAGTTACAGAACCGCGCCTGGCACAAATGGTAATAGATACCGAATGCGACCAGCTACGCATTGAGTCAAATAATGGTGGTCGTATCTTTGCTATCAATGTGCGTAAGCTTGTTACATCGAAAAAGAAATCGTGTGTTATACAAGCCCGGCCAACAACCCAGCACAAGGAAACACGTATCATTATGAAGGCTGGCTGGATAAAGAAACATTGCGCTTTTCTTGATGAATCAGAATACTCTAAAGGATCAGACTACGGTCGTTTCATGAAAGCGCTTACTAGTTATAAACGTGAAGGTGACAATGCACATGATGATGCACCCGACGGAATGACCATCCTTGCAGAGTTTGCGGAATCGCTTGGGCTGAAGTTAAAAACATCTACTCGTAAAGTGGGGCGTGGATAATATGGAGGTATAATTATTAAAAAATCACACCTCCATTCGTTTTTAATTAAAAGATGATTCAATAGCCCTCATTGCAGATCTAGCTTCCCTAAGTACTTTTAGATATGTTGTATATCTAAGAACATCCGTATCTTGGGAATTTAATTTAGTTACTAGAGTCAAATCTGTGTTCATTCTTGCACTAGAGTCTTTTTTTTGTATAATCTGGAATACTTCATACAATCCCTTTGTTGCATAGTCGCAAAATCTGTCTAACTGTTTAGTTAATCCTACAATTTCTTCTTTATCCATATTCTTTTGTTTTAGAGTTTACCGCAAAGTTAAGTAGAATAAATTAACTGACGTATATATTTTAAGAGAAAAGTATATGCCAGATATTAAGGACATTCTAAGAAATGAAGACTTCGGTAGCATAGTAGGTGATTTATGCGTTGATACCCGTGAAAATCGTAATCCTCGTGAGTATATGGAGGAATACAATGGAGACAGGACCCGTCGTAAAGAATCAGTTGGGTATCGGGAGCCTAAAAAGATTGCTGTATATTCAGATACAGAAGTAGAAGTTGACCCCGAAACAGGAGCCGAAAAGCCAAAGAGACTAGAAGACAAGACTGTCGATGTAGCTAAGGTCGTAACCAACCTACCTAAAAAGATCGTTCGTAATTCTGTTGCTTTTCTATTTGGTGGTGAAATGACTATCACAGCAGAAGATTCGAACGACGGGATCTGCGAGTTCAAAAAAGTCTATAAGCGAAAACTCAAGATGCAATCTGTATTGAAAGAGTTTGCTCGCAAAGTGTTGTCTGAAACCAAGGCTGCTATTGTATTCTATCCTGTTACCAAGAACGATGGAAAAAGTCAGTTGAAAGTTAAGATTCTTTCTACTCCCAAGGATAGTAATGTCGAATGTGAATTCTATCCACACTTTGATGAGGACGACGATATGGACGGTTTTCTCTATAAATACAATGCAGAAGTCAATGGCCGTACTTGCGAATGCGTGAAAATCTATACGAAAGATGTTATCTACTCCGGTATCATGGACGGTGTATGGCAAGTGAAAAAGATAAAGAATCGTTTTGGCAAGATTCCGGTAGTATATGCCGAGGTCGATTGTCCGGATTGGGAAGATGTTGCTAATTTGATTGACAAGAAAGAAATGAGACTTTCCCGGCTATCAGATACTAATGATTACTTTTCTGAACCTATACTGAAAACTTATGGTTTAGCTAACCTTCCGAGCAAAGAAACGGTTGGTAAGGAATTGAACTTCAGTATGGAGGTTGATTCAGATACTGGTACATCGTATCACGGTGATGCAGATTATCTTGCATGGCAACAATCTTGTGAATCCGTTACACTTGAACTAAACCAACTGGATGATGCAATACATTCCGGAGCTTCCAGTCCGGACTTGTCTATAAATAAACTAATGGGACTTGGCAACCTTAGCGGCACTTCACGTCGTTTTATGCTGATTGATGCAGAGATAAAAGCTACTGAACAGATGGAAATATTTGGTCCAGTTGTTCAACGAACAGTAGCAATCGTCCAAGCAGGAATGGCAAATATTACACATACAAAATATGCATCACAGCTAAATGACAACTACATTGAGGTAGAGTTTGGTAGTATTCTCCCACAGGATTTGGCGGAAGAACTCAAGAACCTTGAAACTGCTTCTCAATTCAATAGTAAAGAGACGATTATTAAAAATTCGCCCTATACAGATGATGTGGAAGCGGAACTGAATCGTAAGAAGAATGATGAGAAAGAGACTGCACAGAATAATTCACTCATAGGAGCAACTTTCTAAGCTATGCCCGGACTTTCTTTCTACGACAAACAACACATACAGAAAGTTGCTGCACAGCAGGCCGTAATAGCCAATATCTTTAATCAGTTTATACTTTCTGTTTCCCCGTATCTCCGTAAATGGTCTGATGCGGGGAAAAACAATGTATGGATAAGCAATCAGGGAATAGAGAGTGCAGTTGACCGGGAACTGCTGAATCTTGAATCAATGCTATATGCTAATATCTCTGCATTTCAAAAGGACGGTTGGGAACGAGCAGAAAGAAAGAATGATGATTTTATTTCCCAGTTCATCAAGGGAATGTCTATTTCCAGTGCAACGAAAGATGGAATGTTTACCCATAGTCTATCTGCATTTGAAGCTCTAAAAAATGATATAGACGCTAACGGATTCAAATTATCTGATAGGGTCTGGAATATTACACAGCAGACGAAATCGCAACTCGAATTCTATCTTGATAGTGGCGTAGTTGCCGGACGTAATTCAAACGGAATCAGTAGTGATATACGGCAAATTTTGCAAAATCCCCAAAAACGCTTTCGCAGGATCCGGAATGAGAAAGGCGAATTAGTTTTGTCTCAACCGATGAAAGATTACCACCCAGGACAAGGCGTTTATCGTTCTGCATATAAGAACGCTCTCCGGACATCTGCAACAACGACGAACACAGCTTACCGGAGTGCAGACTATGAACGTTGGAGCAAACAAGACTTCATATTAGGTATTGAGATACATCGCTCGGCCAATAATCGAGGACCGTGCAAGATCTGTGATGCGATGGTAGGTAAATATCCGAAAACGTTCAAGTTTACAGGCTTTCATCCTTTTTGTATCTGCTTTGCCACTCCTATCACCATGGAGCCGGAAAATTTTGCTGATTTCCTGCTGAATGACACAGTTCCGAAAGAGCAGGTTATTACAGACATTCCCCAGGGAGCAAAGGATTTCGTCATCGAGAATAAAGATGGATTGCAATCGGCTTTCTGGTACAAGGATAACTTTACCAATGATGGAGGACTACAAAGAGAAATAGTTTCCCAACCTATTACGAATGAAGTTATAAAGGTTTCTAAACCTAAACGTATCAAGACTGATTCTGAAATTGCAAATATTAAACAAAAATGGAATGAGCGAAAACTCTATAACAAAATAACCAACACAGAGAATGAAATACGCCTGAATAAAAGCTTTGAGACAGGAGTCCTATTTGACAGGAATGGTAATGTTGTAATCGATAAGCGCGGAGCCAAATATAGTGTTGCGTTTACGGATGAAGAATGTGCAAAGATGAAAGATTGCGTTTTCACACATAATCACCCAAGAGGCTGGCAAGAACCAGAAAAGAGTTTGGGACGAATAGGTAACTCATTCAGTCCGGCTGATATGTATCTTGCAATAGCTCATAATGTATCAGAAATGAGAGCTGTAACACCTAATTATACATTCGCTATGAAACGTCCCGAAGAAGGATGGGGAATTACAATTAGTAAATTCGAAAAGCTAGTGAATCGGGAGAATAACAAACTAAGAGTAGAGTTTACTGCTAGAATCAATAATAATACACTATCCCCAACAATGGCTTCAGTGGTCCATTATCATATATTATGGAAACGGATATCTGAAAAAATGGGATGGAATTATACAAAAGCGAAAACTCGTTAATTGGATTCTTTTAGGAAGACGAACTCCCCTTTTTGGTCGCTTTCTCTTTTGTCATGTACCTGTGAACCATCAAGGTACTTAACAGGAATGCCATTAGGGTATGCCGGGCATTTTAATTTATCAAAATTAAAATGCTTGCATTGTGTACACTTAGATATATACACATTGTAATATTCGTGTCTATCTTCTATAT
>NZ_JAJKHN010000145.1:0-7578 GCF_020982715.1 Bacteroides sp. 1_1_30 | reverse complement strand
CTAATATATTTCGCAAAGCTATCATAACTGTAAGTTATACAATAGTCCTTGCCAAACTGTTAGAATTGTATTGTACCTTACAAAAATAAGCAAAAAAAACTTTTACTAAGACGTTTTGATAAATAATTGTGATATGTTAGGATTTTCTTTCCTGAAGAATTGAATTCGAAGAGTTAAAGGTGGATGATCTATATTTATCTGTTAGCTTTGGAAGTCTGGAGTTTTTCATTTTTTTTAATCTAAGTTTGTCCTTACAGGATTTTATCCTTAGTTTTGTGAACTATTTTTTTATGAATTAGAGATATTCGTATAAAAGTATCTTAGTATATAAAATTGATTTGAATAAATATGATTTCTATTATAATATGCAGTAGGTTTCAATCCATCTCTAAGGAATTGAAGGATAATATTGAGAATACGGTTGGGGTTGTTCATGAGATTATATGTATTGATAACAGTAAAAGTCAATATGATATATTTAGTGCTTATAACGAAGGGGTCAAAAGGAGCCAATATCCACTTCTCTGTTTTATGCATGAAGATATTTTACATTACACTAATGATTGGGGAAAGCTTCTGATAAATCATTTCAGAGATTTGAAAGTAGGGCTTATTGGAATTTCTGGACCACGTTTTATTAGTCAAATACCGGGTATTTGGTGGGGACCCGGAAGTACAGATGCAGGAAAGGATGCAATTTGCCAGTATTCTATTGATACTAATAGAGCTGATCCAACCATTACTTATAATACTTGCTTTAAACCCATTGCAGATGCGAATGCCATAGAAGTGGTAGCAGTGGATGGATGTTTTTTTTGCATGAGGAAATCTGTTTTTGATAAAATAAGATTTGATGAAATAAATTACAAAGGATTTCATTTTTACGATCTTGATATCTCATTGCAGGTTTATATGCTGGGGTTGAAATCATTATGTGTGTATGATATTCTAATAGAGCATGTTAGTAATTCAAAATTGGATAATGAATGGTTGACTAATGCACGAATATTTTTCACAAAATGGAAAGACTGTCTGCCGATAGTAAATTATCCAGTGTCAGCAAAAGAAAGAAGAGTGTTAGAGAAGAACAATCTTCAAACTATGAATTATATTATTAATGAGAATAATCGAAAACCTAGTCGTTATTATAAATTCTCAGAGAAGCTATATTTATTGCGATACTGCTGTGATAAAAAAATGCTTCAGTCACTAATCTATTAGGTAAAATGTGTCACTATATGTTGAGTGGAGCACGGCTTTTTCATTTAAGAAATATTGTTTATCGCTTGTTATTGTGGTAAAAATCCTTATATTCGTGTGCAGCGATGCGAAAGCACCGTCTTAGGTGTTTCTTTTTGTCGTTCATTTTTGATTTTTTTTCTACTTTGCGAGTTGTTTGTCTATGGTTGAATATTAAAAATGAGTAAATACTAGGGGGTAACTAAGTAATGCAAGACTAAAATACTACTATGGAAGATGTCACGAGGATGATATTATCAGCCTAATGGATATCGCTGTTTTTAGTGGGTGGAAATAAATAGGAAATGGGTAGTTGTCAGAGATTCATTGATAACTAGTCGTTTGAGGTCTCTCTCAGCCATTTTGTATGCAATCATTCTTTTTAAATAATCACTTGATCCCTTATTGGGAATTCTTTTCTGCTTATATGTAAATGTTCAATGTTAAATAATCGCTCCTATTTCTTTTTTGCATATACTATTCCAATTCTGATAAGGAATAGCTGCATCATATAAATATCCAGATCACTCATTTTCCTTCTATTGTCATTTCTGGAGGTGAAAGCGCATAAAAAAGTTTCCATGTCCTTTAAATTGCCATTAAGTCTGATTGAAAAACTGCTTCTATCCATGTTCTTTGCGATCACTTTCATATACAAATCACGTGGTTGGGTCTTCTTGCCAATTTTAAAGTCAAAATCATAACTGTCATGTTTTTCCAGTTCATCTTCCATGTCGATGACAGACCAGAAGTAGTCGTTACCGGCATTAAACAAATCCAAAGGAAACCATCTTTTTTGAAAGTTCTCATCTAAGGAAGCGATTTGTACATTTTTTAGTAAATCTTTGTTCATTCTATAATATTTACTAAATGTATTAACCTGTTTTTCATCTAGTGTATTAGTAAAATCCAGTATAATATCGGAATGGATGGGTTTAGTAAAATTGTAGGAGACAATATGTCCTTTCTCTGTTTTAACAGTTAACAACAAAGATAGGTCGTCGCTGGATAGAGCATATGGTATCTTGATAAAAGACAGGCAGTTCCCGATATCTCCATTTTTTTCTGCGACATAGTAAAAGCTGATAGGATATTCTGTAAAATTAACGAATTCACGTCGGACGGTACAGAATGGGGGAGTAAGCAAATGAATGTCGGACAATTTCAGTTTCTGTCCGGAGGGACTGTTTAGCCCGAACATGATGCCGTCAGCTATGGGATTTGTTTCCTTTCTTGATCCTTTGACGATTTGAGAGTGCATTGTTGACTGTAAAACTCTTACATCCCCATTCCATTGAGGAACGAAAGGTTTCAGGAATTCTCCGTAAGTAAGCTTGTGTACGGGTTTATTGTTGAATCGTTTCATTATAAAGAGTGCCAATCCTCCTAATATTAAAGAAATGATCGTACTCGTTAAATCAATTTGAGTATAATTTGTCAATAAGAAAAGCAAAGTCAGTATAATAGTAGAGTCCACTAACCATATTATGGGTATAGACGCCTCGGCGTTTCTTAAAATAGCTCGTTGATATAACAATGTCGTAAAACTTTGCCACTGCATACAGAATTTTTCGTTGCCTGTCGTTTTATAAAAATAATCTTCATAAGCGGATGGAGACCATTTGAAAGGCGGATAAGGTACTATCAGGATATCAGCAAGTTCAAGATACTTGTCTTGTCCCGGATATAATCTCGCTTCTTCCAGCGGCATGACAAAAGAAAAGTCGACGTAACATCCTAAGCCAATCTCTCCTTCATCGGATACAATGGCAAAGTCATGGAACGATACAGATGTTTTTTTGCAGATTTCTTCCGGAATTCCTAACTCTTCCTTAATGCCGCGAAGTACGCAATGATAAGGACTATAATATTGGTCGTGTTCAACCAAATCTGTCCGGGAAAAGGATTCATTGACAGGGACGTGCAAAGTGGACCTGTTGTCGCTCTCTATATTTCCGCTTCTTGCTGCTACCAACATTTTTTTAGCTCCGCTGGCATCTCTGCCTCCGATAATTATATCAATCCCGAAAGAAGAAAACAAGAAGGCTAGCGATTCTACCAACAAAAGTTTTATGTTATCATTTGCTTTGTTGGTTCTGCATATAATTTCTTGAAAGATTCTCTTGAATCTGCGGTCCTTGAATATTTTTTTGAAAACTTTAAATGTAAAATGATCCGTTTCGTATATATCTAATAAAAGTTCGCCTTTTTCCAGTTTATAACCTCTAATTCCCACTTTATCACCAATAAAGCGGATGGAACCATCTTTTGTGATATCTGACTGGACTTGTATAATGGCATTATAAACGTTTTCCAGAGAATATATATCCTTTAATATATCACATATAAATTCTTTGTGCCCATTTTCATTTTCTAGATAGAAAAATTGACTCCGGTCATATCCTTTTTCCCTGATTTTTTCTGTCAGACTATCATAATAGGCAACAATCTCGTTCTTTATGATTCTTTCAATGATAGATTTATCTGTTATCACCTGGCGGGTTTCGTATGATTCGTCAGTAGTGGCAAAATGAATCTTCATCATTCTGGGATTGGCAGGTATGTCTTTTACTTCCTTTAATGTGGTGGACAATATACCGACTAATCCTTTGGGGATAATTAGTGCAGCTTGTTCATATTTAAGATAGGGAAATTCTTTTATTCGTTTGAACGGTATCCGTTGTAGTATATGCTTGTAATTGGCGCAGCATTCGGTGATTACTATCCCTCCGACTGGTATCATTGCATACCACCTGTATTGGCCATCGGTTATAAAGAAAATGATTATTGTTATAACAAACAGGGTAATGTCAAATATGGCTCTTATCTTATATCGTGCCAGATCGACTTGTGACACTAACATCCAATTCAAAACTCTTAATATTACAATTTTTCTGATCCTTACAATTCTTTTGTAGATATTGAACAATGGAATGATTACTGGTATCGCGATAGATAAGAGAAAGAGAAGTTTGTTTGAAGTAATATTTGTGAAGATATCACTCCAGTCCAGATTATGAACATAGTCCACTGTCGCTTGAATTAGATTGTTTTCCATAATATGGATGTTTTGATAGGTGTTTGTTCAAAGATCAGAAATTTACAGGTCCTACAATTTTTGCAGGATTTCCAGCTACCAAGGTATATGCTGGGACGTCTTTGGTGACAACGGCACCAGCAGCAACCATGCACCATTCTCCTAAAGTTACCCCACACAAAATTGTAGCGTTGGCTCCGATAGAAGCGCCATATTTAACCACAGTCTCGCTGACGTCCCAATCTTCGGATGATTTGTTCCGTCAGGATTTATGGAACGTGGATATTTGTCATTTGTGAAAGATGCCGATGGCCCGACAAAGACTCCGTCTTCCAATGTCACGCCATGAGGAATCATAACATTATCTTGTATTTTGACTCTGTTTCCGATTATTACGTTTGAATCAATAAATATATTACGATGAATTTTGCATTCGTCTCCAATTTTAGCATTGGGAGCGATGACTGTAAATTCTTCAATAATAGTTCCTTTTCCTATTTGTGCGTTTGCAGCTATCTTAGCCGTTGTGTCAATCATGCTTTTCGTTTTTGTACTTCAGTCTACAAAAATAAGAATATAGAAGGACAAATGCAAGTTATTATTTAGCTCTTTGTTATTTCTTGATTATCAAGGTAAAACGTATGATCTGATTACAGATATGTCTGATCCTTATTATTTTAGCTGATGGAATAGAAACACCTTACAGGTGTAAATTGCCGATTTGGATTGTCGGCTTCCTGTATTAGCGAGGAACCTGTAGAAAATATTCATTTCTCATAATGTTTGTGGGACGTAAATAAGCGTGGATAAGCGGTTAATGGTAAGGCTTGAGTGAAATTGCCGAATGAAACCTGCAGTTTTTCTAGAAAATGCTAGTTCTATTCGGCAAATTACTCTATATTTGTCTGTATAACCCCAAAACAAGAAATGATGGATACACTTTATAGGTCATACCGGATGTTGCTTAGCAACATATCTACTGATTTTATCCGTTATCTCCATGATGAGATAGAGTGGAGTAGTAGGCTTATAGGAAAAGGGATATTTGCTTCGTTTACAAAGTATCATTAAGCAGACTTTGTAAAATGATATACCGACTTTTGCGAATATGAATATAGCAACAGCATTGAAATTGAAAAGACTGTTGTATATCATAGCGAAAAGTGTTCCGTTTAAACCTAATTTTACCAAGTTGGCGACTTTGCTTGATATGAATAGAAATACGGTTTCTGATTTGATGTGTTATCTGGAAAAGGCTGGAATAATTAATCAGCTTCGGGCAGAGACGGAAGGTGTCAGACTTTTAGGCAAAGTGGACAAGGTGTATCTGAATAATACGAATTTGGCTTATGCGCTTTCTGACAATACACCGGATATTGGTAACGTGCGTGAAACATTTTTCTTTTCTACTTTGCGAGTTGTTTGTCCGGTAACCACATCAGAAGTTGCTGATTTTACGGTGGGTGGTTATACCTTTGAAGTAGGTGGAAAGAATAAGTCGCAGAAGCAGGTGCATGATGTGGAGAATGCGTATGTTGTGAAAGATGATATTGAGTACGGAATGCGTAATGTGGTTCCTCTCTGGGCATTTGGTTTTTTATATTGAGATAATATGTATATTTGTACGATGTGAACTTAAACAGATTGAAATATGAGTGGCAAGATTTACCCTATCGGTATACAGAATTTTGAAAAAATTCGTAAAGGTGGCTATTTTTATATAGATAAAACAGCATTGGTTTATCAACTGGTGAAAACCGGAAGCTACTATTTTTTGAGTCGGCCGCGCCGTTTTGGCAAAAGTCTGCTTATTTCTACGCTTGAAGCCTACTTTCAAGGAAAGCGGGAACTCTTTGAAGGACTGGCTATGGAGAAGCTGGAAAAAGATTGGGTAAAATATCCTGTATTACATCTTGATCTTAATACGGAAAAATACGATACTCCGGAAAGTTTGGAGAATAAACTGAATGGGGCGTTGGTGGAATGGGAGAAGATATATGGCGAAGAGCCCTCGGAGAAATCTTTAGCGATGCGTTTTGAGGGGATTATTAAGCGTGCCTGTCAGCAAGAGGGGCAAAGTGTGGTGATCCTGGTGGATGAGTATGATAAGCCAATGCTGCAGGCTATTGGTGATGATGTTTTGCAAAAGAGTTTCCGCAATACATTGAAAGCCTTCTACGGCGCATTGAAAAGTCAGGACGGCTGTATCAAATTTGCTTTGTTGACGGGAGTTACCAAGTTCGGTAAAGTCAGTGTATTCAGTGATTTGAATAACCTGAATGACATTTCAATGTGGAATAAGTATATAGACATTTGTGGTGTGAGCGAACAGGAACTATACGATAATCTGGATGCCGAGCTTCATGAGTTTGCCAATGTGCAGGGAGTGACGTATGAAGAGATATGTGTCCGGTTGAAAGAAATGTATGATGGTTATCATTTCACGCACAATTCCAAAGGAATGTACAATCCCTTCAGTCTGCTTTTGGCTTTTGATAGGAATGAGTTTAAAAGCTACTGGTTTGAAACAGGTACTCCCACTTATTTGGTGGAATTGCTGAAGAAACACCATTACGACCTTCATCGGATGGCTCATGAAGAAACTGATGAACAGGTACTGAACAGTATAGACTCTGAATCTACCAATCCTATTCCGGTAATCTATCAGAGCGGGTACCTTACCATTAAAGGATATGATGAAGAATTTGGAATTTACCGTTTAGGTTTTCCTAATCGCGAAGTGGAGGAAGGATTTATCCGTTTTCTGCTTCCTTATTATGCGAACGTGGATAAAGTGGAATCTCCCTTTGAAATTCAGAAATTCGTTCGTGAGGTACGTGCTGGTGATTACGAATCTTTTTTCCGTCGTCTGCAAAGTTTCTTTTCTGATATTCCATACGAGCTTGCCCGCGAATTGGAGTTACATTATCAGAATGTACTTTATATTGTATGTAAACTGGTTGGTTTTTATGTAAAAGCGGAATATCATACGAGTGAAGGCCGTGTGGATATGGTATTGCAGACTGACAAGTTCATTTACATTATGGAATTTAAACTGAATGGTACAGCGGAAGAAGCTCTGCAACAGATAAATGACAAGCACTATTCCCGACCATTTGAAACGGATTCACGAAAACTTTTTAAGATTGGTGTGAATTTCAGTGCTGAAACGAGAAATATAGAGAAGTGGTTGGTCGAAAATTGAATTGCCTGCGCCGGAAATAAGGTTCTTCGTCAAATTTGGTGGTAAGTTTTTCTCCGCTCATTTAGCTAATTCAGTCAGTGCCTATATTTTCTTATGA
>NZ_JAJKHN010000144.1:0-7634 GCF_020982715.1 Bacteroides sp. 1_1_30 | reverse complement strand
TATTTACACCGCTACCAGCTTTCTCCGAGAAACCGATTAGCATGAACATTTTTTGTAATGCTTTATTACGGCATACGCTGTCTCCCCCTGAATAATATTGTGTTTTGCTGACCAACATTGTTCCGGGATTCTTGAAGCGGTATTTATCTACCCACTGTTCAACAACAATGTTTCCTTCTTCCGAGAAATCACAATGAATAAGTGTGTTGATAAATGCTTCACGTATTGCAATATGTGTGGGAGTCTCATCAATTCGTATACCATTTCTTATTTGGAAAGGTTTAGGGAGTATGACAGTCAGTTTAGGGTATACTTTGCGATAAAATTGGAAGAGATTTGCTTCCCAAGTTCCGTCCGGGCAGATACGATCTGACCATCTGATAGAATCGTCTGCTCCTAAATGTTCCCTATAATCTGGAAAATAATTAGGAGCGCATTCAGGATCTGTGATACTTTCTGTTTTGCCGAACATAAGTATTCCGGCTAAAGTGAAACCTTCCTCTTTAGTATGCCGGTCTTTACGATACGCTTCCAATTTTGTCAGAAATTCCAGGTCATTCAGGCTAAGCCATGGATGAGATGGTTTCAGATTGGCAAATAGTTGCCTGTATTGTGTCAGGGTTTCCTTATCAATATCTTCTATGGAATAATTGCACAGGATTCTGGAATCACGTGGGTGGTTTTCGTCCGAATCTGCAATCAAGCGTTTCACTTCAGCATCTGTACATTTATAATCGCCTTCATGGTTACGTTTAAATGTATGTCCGCCAAAAGGATTTCTTGTTCTGTAGATAGGACGTTGTATACGGGTTGCACGAGGAACATAAATGAGGAGCAGATTTTTTCCTTTATAACAACCTTCATACAGGTCGTTATCAGAAAGCAGATTCTCATTTACACAATCCGGATTATTAATCTGATTCCAAAAGTCTTTTTTGTACTGGCTGATTTGTTCTTTTGTCAGTCCTTCAATAATGAATTGCTGTTTATACTCTTTCACACCAAGTATAATAACTCCTCCATCTGTATTGGCAAAAGAAGAATAAGTGTCCCATAAACTGTTGGGAAGACCATCTTTGGCAATCTTGAATTCCAAATCTACAGCTTCCTCTTTTTGTATCAACGAGTCTATATAGTCGGTGAAATCCCACTCTTCCAGATTGTTGAGTACGATTGGTTTCTTATTTTCCATTTCTTCTTTCTGCTTTATTCTCTGCAAAAATACGGATAAATTCGTACCTTTGCACACTTCTATCATATTAATGATTATTGGACAGTAAAATGAATATAAAAGATTTTGAAATAATGGCTCCTGTGGGTTCGCGCGAATCTCTTGCTGCGGCCATTCAGGCAGGTGCCGATTCTATCTATTTCGGTATAGAAAACCTGAATATGCGTGCCCGTTCGGCTAATACATTTACGATTGATGATTTGCGGGAAATAGCCCGTACGTGTGACGAGCACGGGATGAAGAGCTACCTGACGGTCAATACGATTATCTATGATAAAGATATTCCTTTGATGCATACCATTGTCGACGCAGCCAAGGAAGCGGGAATTTCTGCGGTGATTGCAGCTGATGTGGCAGTGATGAATTATGCCCGTCAGATAGGACAGGAGGTGCATCTTTCCACCCAGTTGAATATCTCCAATGCGGAGGCCTTGAAATTCTACGCGCAATTTGCAGATGTGGTAGTATTGGCCCGTGAGTTGAATCTGGAACAGGTGGCCGAGATTTATCGTCAGATACAGGAAGAACATATTTGTGGTCCGAGCGGCGAACAACTTCGTATCGAAATGTTCTGCCACGGCGCGCTTTGTATGGCAGTATCGGGTAAATGCTATCTCTCTTTACATGAGATGAATCATTCGGCCAATCGCGGTGCTTGTATGCAGGTATGTCGTCGTTCTTACATGGTTCGTGATAAGGAAACGGATGTGGAACTGGATATTGATAACGAATATATCATGTCTCCCAAAGACTTGAAGACCATCCATTTTATGAATAAAATGTTGGATGCCGGTGTACGTGTATTCAAGATTGAAGGTCGTGCCCGTGGACCTGAATATGTACGTACGGTGGTTGAATGTTACAAAGAAGCTATCAAGGCTTATTTGGATGGAACATTCACCGATGAAAAGATTGCGGCTTGGGATGAACGCCTGAAAACCGTATTCAACCGTGGCTTCTGGGATGGATATTACTTGGGACAGCGTTTGGGCGAATGGACTAGGAATTATGGTTCGGCAGCTACGGAACGTAAGATTTATGTAGGCAAAGGTATCAAATACTTCTCCAATATCGGAGTTTCCGAATTCCTGGTAGAAGCTGCTGAAGTAAGTGTAGGCGATAAGCTTCTCATTACAGGGCCGACTACCGGTGCCCTATTTATGACTTTGGAAGAAGCCCGTGTTGACTTGGAACCTGTGCAAACAGTGAAGAAGGGACAGCATTTCTCTATGAAATCGGATAAGATACGTCCCAGTGATAAGCTGTATAAACTGGTATCGACCGAAGAATTGAAGAAGTTCAAAGGGCTCGATATTGAGCAAAAAAGAGGCTAACTGTTATTTCTCAACTTTTAATTCTCAATTCTCAATTTAAATGAACTATATCTATGAATTGGAAATGAAGGTTCGCGATTACGAATGTGACCTTCAAGGTATTGTCAATAATGCCAATTATCAGCACTATCTGGAACATACCCGTCACGAGTTTCTGACTTCGGTGGGTGTCAGTTTTGCTGCACTTCATGAGCAGGGAGTTGATCCGGTAGTGGCACGCATTAGTATGGCATTCAAGACTCCATTGAAAAGCGGAGATGAGTTTGTCTCGAAACTATATATGAAAAAGGAAGGTATCAAATATGTGTTTTATCAGGATATCTTCCGTAAGAATGATAATAAAGTAGTAGTGAAATCCACTGTTGAGACGGTATGTGTGGTAAACGGACGTTTAAGTGACAGCGAATTGTTCGATAATGTCTTTGCGCCCTACCTGAAATGAACAGCTCGGAAGAAGAACAAATTTATAGTATTGCTCTGACAATGGTGCCCGGTATCGGGCACATAGGAGCAAAACATTTGATAGATGGAATGGGTAATGCCGTTGATGTCTTCCGTTTGCGCAAAGAAATACCGGAACGTATTCCAGAAGTAAGTCAACGGGTGATAGAGGCATTGGATTGTCCACAAGCTGTGCTCCGCGCCGAACAAGAATATGAATTTATTCGGAAGAATCGGATCTCTTGTCTGTCTTTTCATGATGAGGCTTATCCTTCCCGTTTGCGGGAATGTGAAGATGCCCCTATTGTTCTTTTCTTTAAAGGAAATACCGATCTAAATTCCCTTCATATCCTGAATATGGTAGGAACCCGTAATGCTACTGATTATGGGACACAAATCTGCGCCTCTTTTCTGCGGGATCTGAAAGCACTTTGTCCTGAAGTGCTTGTAGTCAGCGGTCTTGCTTATGGAATCGATATTCATGCGCATCGTGAAGCTTTGGCCAATGAATTACCTACAGTAGGTGTTTTAGCTCATGGGCTGGATCGTATTTATCCTCATGTCCACCGGAAAACAGCTGTTGACATGCTTGAAAAAGGGGGATTACTGACCGAATTTCTGTCCGGCACCAATCCCGACCGGCATAACTTTGTCAGCCGTAACCGTATTGTCGCCGGTGTGTGTGATGCTACAATTGTCATTGAATCAGCAGAGAAAGGCGGTTCACTGATTACAGCCGAACTTGCCGAAGGTTATCATCGCGACTGTTTCGCTTTCCCCGGTCGCGTGAATGATGAATATTCAAAAGGATGCAACCTGTTAATCAGAGAAAACAGAGCTTCTTTGTTATTATCAGCCGAAGATTTTGTGAAGGCTATGGGCTGGGAGGTTAGTGCTCATTCGGCAAAAGTGGCAAATGTGCAGCGTAGTCTTTTTCTTGATTTGTCTGAAGAGGAGCAAAAGGTTATTGAAATTCTTGAGAAACGAGGCGATTTACAGATTAATACATTAGTAGTTGAAGCGGATATTCCCGTGCAGAAAATGAATACGATTCTTTTCGAGCTTGAAATGAAAGGTGTAGTTCGTGTGTTGGTAGGGGGAATGTACCAGTTATTATAGTAATTTCCTGATAATTTGTATACTTTATATTGTGGAGAAACAGAAACCTTTTCGTATTTTTGGCAAAATTTCGAAGGTACAATGAGCATGGCAAAAAAGACAAAAGCAGATAAAAAGACGAAAAGCACAGTGAATAAAGTTTCTTATCATTATCGACCGGACAATATGACTTTGCAAGACTGGCAGATTGCTTTGCGGAGGCAGGCGGCAATGAAAGAGAAGTTTGTAATATCTGAGAGAGACAAAAAAGAATATCCCGGTTATTATACGGTGATAAATCCTACATCCGGCAATGAATATAATGTGGTATATAGAGGACATCAGAGTCCTTGGAATTATTGTTCGTGTATGGATTTTAAGGCAAGCCAATTGGGTACTTGCAAACATTTGGAAGGAGTCAAACTATGGATTAGAGAGAAAAGACGTAAAGTTTGCCGTGTCACGCCACCGTATTCTTCCGTATACCTGTCTTATCAGGGAGAGCGTAAAGTTTGCTTGCGAATCGGTACGGACAATGAGGAGGAGTTCCGCAAACTGGCAAGTCCTTATTTTACTCCCGACGGAGTGATGCGCCCTGCCGCCATTGACTCGATAACTGAATTCTTGAGGGCTGCTACCCGCCTGAATAACACATTCCGTTGGTATCCCGACGCACTGGGATTTATACTTGAACAGCGTGATTTGCGGAGGCGGTCGCAATTGCTACCGGACTATGCTTCGGACACAGCATTGGACACATTGCTGAAAACAAAACTTTACCCTTATCAGAAAGAAGGAATCCGTTTTGCTTTTCGTGCCGGAAAATCTATCATCGCGGATGAAATGGGACTGGGCAAAACTATCCAGGCTATTGGAACGGCTGAACTGATGAGGAAGCATCAGTTTATATCTTCCGCTCTGATTATATGCCCTACATCATTGAAATATCAATGGAAAAAGGAAATAGAGCGTTTTACCGATGCCAAGGCTATTGTGGTAGAAGGAAATCACCTGACCAGGAAAGTGCTATATGGAGCGGAAGAATTTTATAAGATAGTGTCTTACAACAGTGTGTGCAATGATATTAAAATCTTGAAGTCTCTTCATACTGATTTCCTTATCATGGATGAAGTGCAGCGTCTGAAGAACTGGAATACTCAAATATCCAAAGCAGCCCGTCATATTGAGTCGGATTATTCGGTTATTTTATCCGGTACTCCATTGGAGAATAAGTTGGAGGACCTTTATTCCATCATGCAGTTTGTCGACCAGTTTTGTTTGGGACCTTATTATCAGTTTCTTGACCAGACTGTTGTCCGGTCGGATACGGGTAAGGTGGTTTCTTACAAGAATCTGAATGCCATTGGCGAGCAGATGAAGAACGTACTGATTCGCCGCCGGAAAAAAGATGTAGCTCTCCAGTTGCCCGGGCGGATGGATAAAGTTCTGTTTGTGCCGATGACTGAGCAACAGAGGAATATGCATGATGAATATCAGTCTATCGTGTCGCAACTAGTATTCAAATGGACGAAAACCCGTTTCCTGAGTGAGAAAGACCGGAAGCGGCTATTGTTGATGCTTAGCCAGATGCGTATGCTTTGCGACAGCACTTATATTCTTGACCAGAAAACCCGTTATGATACGAAGGTGGAGGAAACGCTGAATATTCTCAGGAATGTCTTTGAGAGTGGAGATGAGAAGGTGGTTATTTTCAGCCAATGGGAGAGGATGACTCGTCTGATAGCGAAAGAACTGGACGTTTTAGGTGTCCGGTATGAGTATCTTCATGGGGGGATTCCTTCCGAAGCCCGTAAAAATCTGACGGATAACTTTACCGAACTGCCGGAAAGCCGCGTCTTTCTGTCAACTGATGCCGGAAGTACAGGGCTGAATCTGCAAGTTGCGTCTATACTTATCAATCTCGATCTGCCTTGGAATCCGGCCGTTCTCGAGCAGCGTATTGCCCGTATTTATCGTATCGGTCAGAAAAAGAATATCCAGGTTATCAATCTTGTTGCCAGCCAGACTATTGAAGAGAGGATGTTGTCTACCCTCAACTTCAAAACTTCTCTTTTTGAGGGTATCCTTGATAATGGTGAAGATACCATCTTCTTGGAAAACAGCAAGTTCGACAAGATGATGGATAGTCTCAAGGTGGTGGCCGAACCGTCTGAAGAAGTGGACGGAGCGCATAATCGTATGGCGGGCTGCAGTATTGATTTGAATGATAATGAAGAGAAAGTTGTGGAGGAAACGGCTGTTTTGCAAACGACGGACACGGATTCATTGGCATTGCTTGAGGAAGAAACACCTGAAGAAGGAGTAACAGAGGTGAGTACGGAAAAGAAGTCTTCTGTATCTGCGGCAGATAATAATCCGGAGCAATTGCTTCAGCAGGGATTTTCTTTCCTTAGCGGACTGGCACGTACGCTTAGTTCGCCAGAAGCTACTCAGAGATTGGTTGATTCTATTGTAGAGGAAGATAAGGAGACAGGTCGGACTAGTATTCGGATACCTGTATCTGATAAAGAGAGTGTAGCGGGGATTCTGAATTTGTTCGGGAAACTGTTGGCGGCAGGGAATAAGACATAAAAAAAGGAGCAACGCCTTGCTCCAACCTTTGTTAACCTTAAATCTAATACTATGAAAAAAATCACATGACAAATATAAGCCTTCTTCTTGCCCTTTCCAAATAATTTTGTTGTATTTGTTTCTCTTTTGAATTCTTTTACGGATTTTCACTGTTAACGGGCACAATATGCTTCCATTCCCAGTGATGTTCGAGATTCTGTATAGCTTTATTGCTGAGTTTGCTTTAAATTTCTTCACATACCGGCATATCCATTCCCTTATACACCACCACAATCTTATGAAGTTGTGTGGCACCGACCACATTCTTCACCGTCTCGGTTTCTGCATAGCGGTTAGCTTGTGTAATCCCTTCCAGACGCAGTTCTTCCACACGGCTTTCGGGGTCTTTATATTTGGCGTATTTCAGTTCTACAATGTAGCTGTGCTTCATGCCAGAATAGATATCCAGTAGCGGACAGAGGAAAATATCGACATATCCTGCCTGTGTATCCTGTTCGGAAATGGGACGGTAGAAGCGGTTCTGTGCCGTCATGGCAAGCGTAAAGCCGTGGACAAAAAGTTCACCTTTCTGTTTGTCGCGTTGGGAAGTGTAACGTTTCAGGCAGTCGGCAATATAACCGAAATAGGCTTTCCAGTTAGCGTGGTAGGCAAGGGTGCTGGCAGTTCGTTCTTCTCGTAACCGCTGAAACTGAGATCGGCTTCGTCATAAGTACTCAGCAGATAGGTGTAGATTTGTTCGCGGACTACCTGATTGGGGATGGTAAATTTAGTCTTTCCTTCATACATACCACTGACTGATAGTAAGCATGCCGAAATAATAGAGCAGGCTCACAAAGTTGTCGGGGTTGGTGATCCCTGGGTGCTTTGCCTCGTTGAATATAATTCTTGACGAAGTAGAGCACCATATTTGAGTTGTACATGGTGGTTTCGCCATAACA
>NZ_JAJKHN010000143.1:0-7691 GCF_020982715.1 Bacteroides sp. 1_1_30 | reverse complement strand
ATTAGCCATGGTCTCGTGGGCTCGGAGATGTGTATAAGAGACAGATAAGGTTATAAATCTACCCTCACCACCCCTCACCCTGGACCCATTCATTAGCGCACCGTTTAACTCGTTTCTATGCACTAATGAGGTAAATACAGTTTTTTGAAACGCTATCCAATAGAATGATTATATTTGCATTTTGATATAAGAAACAAATTACAAACTATTAATCAGTAAACCATGAGATTCAGCAACGTAAGATTATTAGTGAAAGACTTCGCCAAATGCTTCAAGTTCTACACCGAACAACTCGGATTAGAGCCATCCTGGGGAGATGAAAATAGCGGATATGCCAATTTTAAAGTAGCTGACGGGATAGAAGGCTTCACCCTTTTTGTATCCGACTGGATGGCACCTGCGGTAGGCAATGCAGATAAGCAACAGCCCGTTGCGATGCGTGAGAAATTAATGGTTTCATTCAGTGTAGATAACCTCGACGAAACTTTTGCCGATCTAAAAGCAAAAGGCGTGACGTTTATCACCGAACCTGCGGATATGCCCGATTGGGGGATGCGTACCCTATACCTGCGCGATCCCGAAGAAAACCTGATAGAACTCTTTACCCCTCTAGCACCGGAGCAATGTAGCCAGGAGCTCCTCGAAGAAGATAAGAAATTTCAATAAGAAAGTTTGTTATAAAGAAATGTGCCCATACGAGTGAGCCGGAAAAATGATAGTTAATGAGCCCTATAGTGACATCGCTATGGGGCTCATACATTAACTTGATATTGCAGATATTCACTTGCCTTTCAACTTTATAACAAGAAACTCACAAAGTAGAATATGAATCTGATTAATAAGCCCTCAACCCATAATCGAATCTCATCTTCTTGCTATCTTTCACTTCGATTTTCAACAGATTACTTCCTTTCCGCAAGTAACGGCTGTAATCGCTGATATTATATTGATTATATTGCCTGGTCTGCTTTGCCTCCTGCGCAAAGACTTCTACACCATTCAGCCAAACTTTGGCTTCTCCGGCAACATTCAGCCATAAAGACAGATGATTGAAATCCTTATCCACCTTAAAAGTAGCTTCTGATACTACCGTAGAACGAGGGGGACAGTCGAAAGGCAAAGAAGTCATTTTCAGCTCCTGACCGTTCAGACTGACAAGGCGGGTATTCTTGCTTCCATTCTGACCGTCTGCAATCAAAGTAACAGCTTTCGCAGGGGTGATTTCATACAAACGGTTGTGCATCAGGTGCAACAAGCCTTCCGGTATTTTAGTTACTTTCCGGTCGTAAGTAATCAGGCCGTTCACTTCTCCTTCCACATCAGTGGTTTGTGTATAGACTGCCGCACTCAATCCTTGGGCAATCAGCGTTTCCAAATCATATACCAGACGGCCGTAACTATCAATCAGAGCCATTGCTCCGTCTATATTCTTATACCCCCAGTTCCTCATATTCGGATTCCAGATATGTTCCTTGATCGCCCAGCCATAGCCGCCGAATTCTCCCAGTACGGAAATGCGGTTGCCGTTGTTCTCCGGCAGAATCATGGAAGTGACAGGATAATTATGTACGTCGTACATATCGCCTACGCCTCTGTCCGTCCAGCCGGTCACTCCGTTTATCAGGCGTGTATCGTCGTATTTTATCACTTTATTTACGATTTCCACCGTGTTGTGCTGTCCCCATCCTTCATTGAAAACCACCCAGGTAGTGATACAGGGATAGAAACGGAGACGGTCGATCATCTCGAACATTTCTTTTTGCCATTGGCGGGTGTGTTCTTCGGGAGCGTTCCAATCAGTAGTAGCCAACGGATTGACGTGTTCCTCCTTCTTCCTTGACGTAGCAAAACCGGAAACCATGTCTTGCCACATCATCAATCCCAGAGAATCGGCGTAATAATAATATTGCTCCGGTTCTACTTTGATATGTTTACGGATCATATTGAATCCCATCTTCTTCAACTGCACCATGTCCCACAGCATCGCTTCCTCGGAAGGAGGAGTCAACAATCCGTCGGGCCACCAGCCTTGATCCAGCGGACCGTATTGGAAGATGGGTTGGTTATTCAGGCAAATACGGTTGTATCCACATTCATCTTTACGGGCATCTACTTTTCTCAAGGCAAAGTAACTCTTTACCCGGTCTAAAACACGTCCTCCATTGGATAAGACAATATTCAAATGATACAGTTTCGGAGATTCGGGAGACCATAAGACAGCGTTCGGAACGTCTATCTCCATCGCATTAGTCAACTTCTGTTCCACCGTCTTGATTACTTTGCCATCATCCAACACTTCTATTTTCACTTCTTCATTGCCTTTGGCTCCGGCTATATCGAAAGCCAGCTTCACGGATTTTCTTTCAATATCAGTGGAAGGAAGTACCTGACGGATATAGGTTTTATTCACCGCTTCCAGCCACACAGTTTGCCAAATGCCCGATACAGGCGTGTACCAGATACCTTCCTGATTAAGTTGTTGTTTCCCTCGGGAAATAGATTCCGTGTCCGTCGGGTCGGTGACGGCTACTTCAATGCTTTGAGGACCACTCTTCTTCAGATATTTAGTAATATCGAACGAGAACGGGTTGTTTCCTCCTTTATGCGTACCGACCAACCGGTTATTCACCCATACTTGACATTCATAATCCACTGCTCCGAAATGCAGGATAGTAGACTTATTCTTCCAGGAAGGATCTAAAGTGAACTCACGTTGATACCATAATCTATCCGTAGGAAGAAATGTTTTCTGCACTCCGGACAGAGATGATTCAATCGCAAACGGGACCAGAATTTCCCCTTCAAAGGAAACATTCTTCCGGGGCGTGTTCTGATCCGTTACGGCATACTTCCACAATCCGTTCAGATTGATCCATTCTGCCCGTTGCAACTGTGGTCTGGGATAACTTTGCCACACATTTTCCGGCATCACCTGTTCAGCCCATACTGTTTTAATTTTATCTCCTTTAGGCTCCCATGCATGGGTAAACACCTGCGACATGGCTCCTAAAGCCAGAGTTAGTAAGATTCTCTTATCCATAAGCATTAGCGGGTTTTATATTCTTTAAAATCTTTCCGTCGATTCTTATTGTAGGTATTCCACATTTTCTGGAAATACAAGACATCGCTCTTGTCCGCCCATTCGAAATAGGCTGTTTCCAATTCTTTTGCCATTTCAGGATATTTGCCGATCAGGTTGTGCTGCTCGGTACGGTCTTCCTTGATGTTGTACAATTCCCATTCATCTCCCTTAAAATTGGCCGAAACCAGCTTCCAGTCGCCTTTACGCACCATGCGGTTGCCTTCATGCTCTGCATAAATATACCTTTCGGGCATCTTCTTCCCTTTCACAATCGGGAGGATGGATTTACCTGCCGTAGGCAGAATCGCTCTTCCCTGATATTCTTTCGGATAAGTGGCTCCTGCCAGTTCCACACAGGTAGACATGATATCGGAGAATTGTGCAGGCTGATGATCCAGTCCGCCTTTGTTCTTCACCTGATTCCCCCAGGAAATGATACATGGGGTTGAGATACCTCCTTCGTGAGCATAATGTTTATACAGCGTGAACGGTGTGCAGCAGACATTTGCCCAGCCTGTACCGTAATGATGATAGGTTCCGGGCAAACCCATTTGGTCGAGTTCTTCTCCGGTATGGGTATGGTATTCGACTCCGGTCTGTTTGTCGAAACCGAATTCGTGCCATTCGGCACAAGCTCCGTTATCGGACATAAACATGATAAACGTATTGTCTAACTCACCGTTCTTCTTCAATTCATCTACTACCCGGCCGATGTTCGCGTCCATCACATCTACCATAGCGGCAAAAATGGACATACGGCGTGCGAGGTCGGTCTGCTGATCTTTCGTCAATGAGTCCCATGCCGGTAGCGGATGCGTTTCATCTTCAAACAGACTTTCGGGAACTACACCACGCGGACTAAGTGCCGGCTTTCCCTGCATAAGTTTCAGGTCCACAATCCGTTTCCAGCGGGCGTCACGAATCTTGTCCCATCCCTGCATATAGAGAGACATATATTTATCGGTCACTTCTTTCGGTGCGTGCAAAGGGAAATGGGGAGCGTTATAGGCCAGATACAGGAACAACGGTTTCTTCTCCTGATGTGCCTGGTCGATAAAGTCAATCGCATAATCCGTTATCACATTGGTAGCGTAGAAAGTTCCTTCCTCATAGTGTCTGGGCGTACGGTCTTTCGGCAAACGGGTATATACCGCCGGATTCCAGAAAGAGTTGAATCCGCCCAACAAACCGTAATACTCTTGAAACCCACGAAGAATAGGATTCGACTTATTCCCCAAATGCCACTTTCCTGACATCGCCGTAAAATATCCGGCATCTTTCAGGACTTCTGCAATCGTGACGTTATCCGAATTGGAACGGAAACCGGAATATCCTTTCGGCCAAGCAGGATGACTGCCGTCCATGTGTCCCAATCCCGTCTGATGCGGATAAAGCCCCGTCAACAGGTTGGCACGCGACGGGCAACTGCGTGCACTGTTATACATCTGCGTCATACGGACGCCATTCTTTGCCAGTTTATCCAACACCGGTGTATGAATCTCACCACCGAAACAGCCAAGATCGGAGAAGCCCAAATCGTCTGCCAGTATGATAATAATATTCGGTTTGTCCTGCGCATACGTCATCGGGACCAGAGCCAGGCTGCCTGCTATCAATAAAGAAGTTTTCATTTGGTATTATAATTAAAGTTGGGTTTGAATTTACCATTCTCATAGATCATCGGAATTAATCCGGGACGGCACGTCACTTTATATTCCGCCGCCTGTGCCCCACGCGGATTGAAGAACATGGTAGCCCACCAGTTTCCATCCTTATCCTGGAAAAGGTTGTTGTGTCCTCCTCCCGTGATGGCATTGTAGCGTTCGCTATAGGGACCATACACATTATCGGCTGTCGAGATGATGCAGTCGTAACTATAACGTGTCTTCGGCGAGGTTACTCCCTTTTTCTCGATATAGGTATCTCCCTCCGACGTACGGTGCGACCATATAGCCTGTACAAGGTGATATTTGTTATCGTATTTGAAGATAAACGCTCCTTCAATATACGGTTCCGGATTATATTTTTTCTCTTTCAATGTTTTCAGTTCCTCGGCAAATCCGCTCATATCCGGTTTCATACGGGCGATATAATGGTTGTGCCCGACAAAGTAGACAGTGCCGTCCGTATCTTCGAACAAACTTCCGTCGATATTCGGGAAGATGGCTTTGTCTTTATTACCTTCGATATTCTCGTACGGTCCTTCCGGTTTTCCGGTCTTGCTCCGCAAAATGAAAGAACCTCTCCCACCTGCCGACTCATTCATGCAGGCAACGATAAACCAGTTCTTCGCGCTTTTGATATAATGCATTTCCGGAGCCCACACTGCATGGAAGCGGTTGTCCATCGGATCACCGTTGATGGATTTCTTCTGATATTTCTCTCCTGCTTTATATACTTTCGGCTTCTTTTGCCAGGTTCCGTCTTTTTCCATCGACCATATTTGTCCTCTGGCTTCCCAGGACTTCATATCTTTGGAACGCCACAAGTACAAACCGTCGTTCCAGTCCCAGCAATGCCTCTGTCCCGGAAAGTAACGGTCGGGGGTAGAGGTGGTTCCTGTGATATAATAATAACCGTCGGGACCCAGCGTAGCCCAAGTGTCCCTCATCCAATAATCAAATGCCGGCTTTACAGATGTCGGAACACGTAGTTCCGGAGCGTTTGTATCTGCCGTTCCATATAACTGTGCTGATGCTGTAGAGATGGAAATAAATCCTGTAAACAAGATCAATCCTAATCGCAAAATCAATTTCATAAATTTCTGTTTTATGTTTACGGATACAAAAATAGGCCGTTGCGGGGCAGACTTCATGGAATCATGTTTTTAATATCCGTAGGTATGTACAATCTTCTTATTTTTTAGTGTTCCGGGTGGAGATAATTAAATGGATTCTGTTTAAAATGGTAACGTCTTTGCGGGAGAGGCAACGGGTCCTGCAAACGCAACTCCCATGCCAGTAAACGGGTCAGAAGTTCTGTTTGAATTTCGCTGTATTTCTTCTCGCCAAACAGATTATGAATTTCCGAAGGATCTTTCTTTAAATTATAAAGTTCTCCGTTACCATAATGATTCATGACCAGTTTCCAGTCATCCTTTCTTATCATGCGTGAGGTACCGCTTTGCGTCCAGGTGTTCAGTTCGTCGAAGTGGGCTATTTTGCCGGAAGTCAATGCTCCTTCCTGTTCAAAAGTCAAGGAGGCATCCAGTCCAACATCAGCTCCTCCGAAGCCTTGTTGTACGACCATGCTAGAGAATTCTTCTTTAGGGTAAGCTTTTCCGGTCAGCATCGGCCACAAGCTACGGCCCTGAACTCCTGCCGGTATTTCGGCACCGATGGCAGAGCAGAAGGTGGGGAAAAGGTCGGCTATCGATACGTGGCTATCCATAGGGGCAGGCTGGTTCTTAATGTGATATCCTGCCCATACCATCGGGATACGTGCGAGGCTTTCGGAAAGTCCGGCTCCTTTACGAATCAATCCGTATTCCCCCCAGTAGTCACCGTGGTCGGAAAGTACGACAAAGAGGGTGTTTTCATATTGTCCGCTGGCTTTCAATGATTCGATCAGTCTCTTGATCTGATCGTCTATCAACCGGATCATTCCGATATAGTTGGCACGGATTCGAGGCAAGTCTTGTTCCAGGTTCGGGCAGGACGCGTCTTCCAGTTGCGCCAAAATACGGTATTTCTCTCCTTTCTTTGCCAAATCTTTGCGGGAGGTCTTTAAGACGGGAAGCTTATCGGGGGAGAACATGGAGTAATAGGGTTCACATACCTGATAAGGGTTGTGAGGTTCCGGAAAAGAAACCCATACGAAGAAAGGATTTTCTTTCTGCTGCTTAATCCATGCCAGTGCTTCGTTCACGATTTTGGTGGGATGCTGTTCTTCCAGCGAGATGGGAGATGGCTCCAACCATTGCCCCCTGGCTTGCTGATTCAGGAAACGGGCAGTCTCCTTCTCTGCGGGAGTCGTCTTTTTGTGCTTTCCCCAGTGTCCGTATTCAGACCAGAAATCAAGGTCGGCAGGTTTCAGGTAAGCGTGATTCTTGCCGACCAATGCTGTTTTATATCCGTTTTCTTTCAATACGCCCACTAAGTCCTGTTGATAGGAAATGTCAGGAATATTATGATTCGTGCGTACGTGAGTGGCGGAAGGAAAACGCCCGGTGAACATGGAACAACGTGCCGGAGAGCTGGCTGGCATCACAGTGTATGCCTTATTGAACCATACATTCTCTTGCGCCAACCGGTCGACAAAGGGAGTCACTTCCAGCGGAAAACCTTCCCTGCCGCACAAATCGGCACGCTGCTGATCGGTCATAATAACCACAATATTCGGTTTGCCGGTTTGCGCCTGGGCTGATA
This sequence comes from Bacteroides sp. 1_1_30, assembly GCF_020982715.1. NCBI lineage: Bacteria > Pseudomonadati > Bacteroidota > Bacteroidia > Bacteroidales > Bacteroidaceae > Bacteroides > Bacteroides sp. 1_1_30. The sequence goes on along the minus strand of NZ_JAJKHN010000143.1, from coordinate 242 downwards.
TTGTCAAACCTTGTATGGCAAGCCCTGTGATACAAAAGATTGCTTTCATTTTATTAATTTGCTATTTGACGATTAAAAAACTGTCATGACTTATATCTCGGAATAGTAAATGATAATTTTGCGGAGTGCCCTGAAAGGGCTTAATTATATAGCGTAGGGCAACGCCCTACGTAAAAACGACAATCTGAATTTGCGCCCTGAAAGGGCATAATTGTATACAGTTCCGCCCTTTCAGGGCTTGT
>NZ_JAJKHN010000142.1:0-7994 GCF_020982715.1 Bacteroides sp. 1_1_30 | reverse complement strand
GAAACTGTAATTTCTAATGCCGGAAACGACAGTTCCCCGCCTGGAAACGGGAAGTTAATGTATACAATAAACTTTTGCCTTCCTGGAGAATTAGCTTATGCAAGGCTTATACTGTGTTGCAGATACTTTATCTGCAACCTATCTGCAACAGTATCTGCAACGCTCCAACTATCTATCAACTAGTGCATTACACGCGTTTGGTTGCAGGTGGCAGATGTTTTCATGTTTTTTCAACTTTATAGAGGAGGATTATGCATCAAAATTAGGGTCACAAGCGTAAGTCATAAACTAAATTCACCTCTGTGTCCTCCGTGTCCTCTGTGGTGAAAACATTATTCCATGCTCTTTAGCCATGCAATTTCTTCTTTCCATTTACTTTCATCCGGTGTTTCGAGTATCAGCGGCATATTATCGAATCTCGAATCTCGCATCAATCTTTCAAAAAATGCTTTTCCGATCAATCCTTCACCAATACTATCGTGACGGTCTACATGGGTGCCCAGTGCTTTTTTTGAATCATTCAAGTGCATACCTCGAAGGTAATTGAATCCCACTTCTTTGTCAAACTCATCAAATACCTTATCGTATTCATTGACAATATCATAACCGGCGGTATAAGTATGGCAGGTATCGAGGCAAACACCCACCCGGCTCTTGTCGTTTACCCGGTCGATGATATATTTCAGTTGCCAGAATTCGCTACCTAGATTACTTCCTTGTCCGGCAGTGTTCTCAATAACGGCTGTTACGCCTTTTGTTTTTTCTAAAGCGATATTAATGCTTTCTGCGATGAGCGACAGGCAATCCTCTATTGAAATTTTGTTGAGAGAGCTGCCTGGATGGAAATTTAAAAGTTTCAATCCAAGCAGTTCGCAACGTTGCATTTCGTCCAGAAAAGCGGCACGGCTTTTTTGAAGTCCCTCTTCTTCCGGGTGTCCCAGGTTGATAAGATAACTGTCATGTGGCAGGATATATTCCGGCTGAAAACCGTATTTCTCGCAATTCTCTTTAAAGAGGCTGATACTTTCTTCTGTTAAAGGTTTGCTTACCCATTGGCGTTGATTCTTGGTGAATAACGCAAAAGCATTTGCTCCTATTTCATGCGCATTAACGGGGGCGAACTCTACGCCACCGGACGCGCTTACATGTGCTCCGATATATTTCATGGTTACTTCTTTATTTAATATTACTCTGCAAATATAACGTTTTTATAGGAGTATATGTTTTTTCATCTAAAGCAGGGAGAGATTAAATCTCAAAATCCGGTAAATAGTCTGTCAGGACTTTGTTAACCTGTTTGCTTTTTACCTGATCTGTGACTATCGTTGCACCTTCCTTTTTACCGGCATCATAGTTTAAAGAAACCTTTTCCGTTTTATTGCTTACATAGATGGCAGCTTTCCCTTTTTCTGTCAGGTTACAAGTAATAGTCCAGTCGCCTACCTGAATGGTATTACCTTTGCGAACTACCTGCATATCCGGGCGGTTCTTTCCATGCGTATCCATCACTGTCAGGAAACGGGCGGTTTTACACGGAACTGTTGTAGAAGAGAAATGCCAGTGATTAGGATATTTCAACGCTTTCCCTTGTGCGTTCGTCACATTTTTCCAATTGGTTGGCGCACAGAAGAAAGTATCTGCCATCGCTTGTTCCGTTTTTGCCGAACTGAAAAGATGGGCAACAGAAACACCTCCGGCTTTATTCTTACCAATAACTTTCACTTCATCCGTCAATTCCTGTATTTCCATAGGCAGTTCTACGGTATGTAAAAGATAACTCCATGTTACGGCTTCTTTTCCTTCCAGTTCATCATAAATCACAAAAACTCCGGTAGTTCCCAATTGGATGATATGACGACGGAACATATCCAGCTTGTTCTCATCCCATCCTTTTTCGGGCGTATATTGCGTACCGGATAATTCGCCACGTTTCAACCATAGGGGAGAAGTCACTTTACCATAAGCATTGGAAGCGTCTCCTACCATGTAAGCGATTTTCTCTCCTTCATACCACCGTGGAATCCAGCCATATCCTTCTGTCCCGATCTTCTGCGTCATTCCATTCACCAAAATACTGTTGTGTGCACGAGTATTACGGTAAGAATACATACAATGATCGTCTGTAAAACCAGTGCGATGTCCGCTACTGTAAAAAATGGCTTTACCTCCGTAGAATGTATTGAAAGCATTTTGATTGGCTAGTGCATGGGAAGTGGAACCGTAGGAACTGGAACGGAACGACAGCATTGCATTCTTATCTATGTCTCCCAAAGAAGTATTCATCGTACCGATTCCCGTTTCATTGAATACTTTTGCCATCGGTAATTCTGCAAGAGTAGGACCTTCTTTGGGAAGTGCTTTCTTTGTTATACAGCGATACCAGGTCAAGTCTCCGGATTTTCCGAGGAAAGTCTTTTCCATAATATCCGGTTCTTTCTGCAAAATAGTGCGTACATAAGCGGCTGCCCATGGATTGTTACATTCGCGTGCCAAGGCATCTGCATACCCAACTCGTGTACCGTTTGGCTTCAGCTTACTTTCATGTGAGTTTCCTTGCCCGGCGGATTTCGAGAATGGAGGCTGTTGATAGATGACGTAGAACGCATTATTGTTATACCAGGGATCAGCAAAGAAATCGAATCCGCTGATACGGGAATAAAAAGCAGGAACTTCAATCAATGTGCGGAGATTGACTTGGAAATAAGAATCGCCATTGTGCCATCCTCCATCCGTGTTGAGGCCTGGCAGACGGGATACCCACTCATTGTAGCAATAATCCACCCAGGTGGAAGCCATCGGCAGTTCGCCATACGTAGCAAACGCAGCCATATTCAGGATACGGAAAGTCATTTGCCAAACATGGTTATCAGCGATACGGTTTTCTAAGTGATTGACATATTCATGATAGAATTTCTTTCCATTTTCACGAATCGTTCTTAAGAGTAGTTTCTTTTCATCCGGAGTCAGCAGGTTATACCATGCGTCATACGCGGAAGTACTCATAGACAAAATGGTGGAACGGTTGAAATCTCCCGCGAAGTACTTACTATTCTTCCATGAAAGAATTTCGGAAAGACGCTTTATACCTTCTTTGTAGTATACCTCGTCTTTCGTTAGCAAGTAAGCACGTACCATGGCTTCGATATTCGCTTCTTCACGGTCTACAATCTTACGACTTTCCCGAATCAGAGCGGAACGATATTGAACGATGTTTGTCAGCTTGACAACCTGGGTCGTATCAATTTCTTCTTCCAAATGTTTCAGCGGATGATTCAGACATTTATCGGCTTTCCGGATGTAAGCCTGTGCTTCCGGATTGTTTTTATTCCGTTCGATGATATTGTCCCAATCTTTGGCATCAAGCAAGATGCGGGGGTGCGTCTTGGGTAATTTAGCTAACACCTCTTGTAGAGAAGGCGGGTTGAATGTACGTATATGCTCGTCTATATAAAAATGAGAAACGGGCGACCATTCTTCTTTTCCATCCTTGTCAACGTAGGCATATTGCCAATACCATTTTCCTTTTTCAAACAGTTTGAATGGGTTGAAAAAGGCCCATTTCCTTTCAGCGGTTATCACTTCCGATTTGAATTCCGGGTCGCGTGCGATCCGGATGCGGTAAGTCACTTCCGGTTTGTAGTCTTCTTCTTCCACTCCGTCCAATACGGCACCCAAGTGAGGAAATTTGTCCGGCCACATGAAACGAGGAGGATTGACAGTGATATGCTGCCCGTCCAGTGGTGAAGGCGTTTCGCGTACCTCGTGCATCAAAGTCTGTTGAGTCAGGCGCATGATTCCTTTTTGCGCATACCCGTTGGCGGATAGCAGAATGGTGAACAAGAGAAAAATAGATATTCGTTGTTTCATCATATAACTTTGCATTTTTTTATTCGTCGTTTGTTGTTCAGCGTTCAACGTTGTTTGAACAAGTCTTTCAGACGAACGGTCTTGTTATTAATCAGTGGGCGTGCCCAAAAACCGATAAAGGTGATGTATCCTACGAAAACAAGGATAAACAGCATACCTGTGCGGAGTGATGTTGCATCTGCCAGCGTACTCACAATCATCGGACCACCGGCACCACCGACGATTGCCGAACATAAAATACCGGCGAATGAACCGTGATGCTGTGAGGCGGAGTTCAAAGCCAATGAGAATACGATGGAATACATCATGGAAATACTGAATCCGACAGCAGGGAAAGCGATCATAGATACTTCCTTGCTTCCGAACAATGCCGATAATAATAGGATGATGGTCAGGATTCCGGAGATTTGCAGCAATCGCTTGCTGTCAATCAACTTGAGTAGAATCATACCTACGAGACAGCCGGCTGTCATCAATCCCCAGAAATAGCTCACGGCTTGCGCACCATCAGTTTGCGGATTGACTCCGTGGTATTGTTCCAGGAAGGTGCTCATAAAGATAGAAGTTCCCTGTTCCGTGCTTACGTAGCAGAAAATCCCCAGGAAAAACAACCATACATATTTCTGTTTGAATAAAGCCAGATATGAATCTTTAGACCCGCTTTTCTCATCTTCTTTCAATTCAATCTTGGGAAAGCGGGAGACACCGACGGCAATCAGCATGACTAACAACAGGATGGTAAATACCCAGTAAAGAGATACCCACGGCATTTCCCGTGGGGTGATATCGGCCAACAAGTCGATAAAGAAACCTTTACCGGCTGTATAGGTTGCCGGGTCAAGTTCACGAATCAGATAAGTATATACCAGAGGGCTTAGGAAAGAAGCGATGCCAAACATGAATTGTGCCAGTTCGGCTATAAATGCATAGTTTTCTTCTCCTCCTACAGTACGCTGGAGCGGATTCAATACAGTTTGCAACATGGCCATTCCTAATCCGATGATGAAAGAAGAAGCTAATAACATCGGATACGTATGCATACAGGCAAACAGGATGGTGCCGATGAACGGCATCAGGAAGCCACCGAATAATACCGGTTTCTCACCGAAACGGTCAATAAGTAATCCGGCAGGGATAGACATGATGGCGTATGCCAGGAAGAAAGAGGTCGGGATAAATCCCGCCATCGCCAGGTCACTTAGATTGAAGTTGTGGATAATGTCCGGAATGAGTGGTCCCAGAATATTAGTAATAAACGAGATGGTGAACCAGAACGCCATAATCAGCGCCAACATTCCTAAATTCTTTCTCATAATTTAATCAGGTTTGGAGCAGATAATTGAGTAAATACAAGTGACGCAGCTCCAATACTTCCGGCCTTGTTTCCAAGAGCGGCAGCTATGATTTGAGTATTCACAGCACAGTCGGGGATGGCATAACTACGTGCTTTTTCGCTTACTTTCTGAATGTAAAAGTCTCCTGCTTCGGAGAGCCCTCCACCAATCACAATCTTTTGCGGACTGAAGATATTAATAAAGCCTGCAATTCCGTGTCCCAAAAAGTCACAGTGTTCTTCCAATGATATTTTTGCAATCGGATCTCCTTGTTTATAAAGGCGGACAATCAATTCACCGTTAATCTCTTCATCTGGGTAGGAGATGCCTGCGTCTATTATTCGTTGACTGAAGCGGCGTACCAAAGCAGAAGTGGAAGCATAGTGTTCCAGACAGCCGACAGAACCGCAAGCACACGGTTCGCCATTGGCAATGAGAGGCACGTGTCCCAGCTCCGTTCCCCGGTTGGCATAACCGTTGAACAATTTGCCGTCGATGACTACTGCACCGCCAATACCCGTTCCTACCGTCAAGAAAACAACATGAGTGGCTCCCTGACCGGCTCCGTACATTGTTTCTCCCAGTCCCATCAGATTGGCATCATTTCCCAATAAAGCAGGAAGTCCGGTTTCCGTTTCAATGCGGTCTGCCAAGTGAATATTTTCCCAGCCGTTGATATTTTCCGCACCTCCTAAAACAATACGGTTCGTACCATCCACAATGCCCGGTGTTCCAATTCCTATACCATCAATTTTGTAGCCTTTTTCCTGTGCAAAGGCTTTCACTTCATTGATAGCAGTAACCAACTGTCCGATGACAGCTTCTGCTGATACATCGGCTTTCGACGGTAACTTCCCTTGAAAGTAAAATACGCCTTCATTATCAATAAGGGCGTATTTTACAGAAGTTCCGCCAAGGTCAATTCCTATAGCGTATTCTTTCTCCATACCACGTTAATACTTAATACTTGATACTTAATACTTAAAAACTACACTCTTTCCGCCCAAATCGGTGAACTCCAAGCCCATTGTCCGTCACGTTGGCGAACGCGCACATAGTAGTAATCCGTATCTCGCTGCGGCTCTTTATCTTCCATGTAATGTTCCAGAGTGAAACAGCTTTCCGGCATGGCACGATTGAAGAGAATAGCCTCGCTCAACCAACCGATCATGAAGTGTGAACGTGAACCTTCAAGCAACTCGCCCAACGTATGTTCAAACTTCTTGCCATTGAATTCGGCAATGACCTTACCGTCTTTTGGCATTTCCACATCAAGAATTACAGCTTGCATGGCTGCTGTAGTCGTATTCGGATTCTTGCTGCTGTACATATCCAGTTCGGTTTCCTTGTCGCCAACGGATACAATACGGTTGACATGTGTGTGGAATTCTGTTTCACCTTCTTGCGGAGAAGTGAATGCTGCGCCACGGAAACAAGGAGTTACACTATGAATCTGTCCTTTGTCTACCGACAGTTTGCCCTGCCAATGTACGTATTTCTCTTCACGATTCCAACCAAAATCAACTTTAACTTTGCAACGTACCGTATCACCTTCCGGAGCAACGGGAGTCAACGGACCGCTCATACGAGCTAAAATCTGCCCGTTCTTTACAATATCTACATAGTCAATACAGCTTTCACCTGTGACATTCAGATAGATACGACGACTATTACCGCGAACTACATCACCCATGAAAGCATCGTTGAGGCGGAAGTCGATAATAATCTTATCACCGGTTGCGGCACATACATGACGGGTACGTAGAGCTTCCCAAATGGCATCGCGAGTCAGTGACGGAGCCAAAACACCGATGCGTCCGTCTCCATAGCTTCCCGGATAACCGGAATGTTGGTCGGTGGAAGCCATGATACCAAACTTATTACCCAATTCAAGACCATATTGAATGGTTCCTTCCCATTGGCGTGGTCCCATATCATGCAAATAGGGGTAGTCTCCCTGATCGCTTTCTGCCAGACCGTGACGGGAATACATTTCTACGAATGGAGTAATATCTCCTTCGGTAAAGCATTTCCAGTTGTAACCGCGATAGCCACCCTGATAACCCATGTGGTGCGGGGTAACGAATACTTTATGTCCTTTTGCTTTTTCTTTCCAGTCCTCGATTGAAGTACATTCTACAAGTGGTGCGTCCAAATCATAGTTCAACGCAACATGATCTCCATGTTCCATGCTATGAGCTTCGTACCCTACAAAAGTCAGGAATTCACCTTCCTTGTTATACTCATTTGTCATTTTTACGTACTTCTCATAACCGCCTTCACGCAAACGCTTGAAAGCTCCCGTGTGGTAATCGATTACCCATTTCAGGCGGGGATCATCTGCTCCGGGAATATCCGGCCACATAGCATGAGGAGTAACACTAACAAAATCCAATTGTCCTTTCGCTGCTTCAAAAGCATCGCGCATGTCGCCGTGTCCGTATGTGATGTTACAGTGGTTGTGTAAGTCGCCCCAATACATTTTGAGGTTGCTGGCTGATGGCATAATTTTCTTAGCCTCTTTGCTTCCTGCTGCGCAAGAACCGAGCAAGCTGCCCGAAGCTGCCAGTCCGAGGAAAGACCAGCCTGTGTTTTTTAAAAACTTTCTTCTATCCATGATATAATTGTTTTTGGTTAATCTTTATTTATATAAATGGGAATTTTTCGGTTAAATGAGAATTTAGCGATTAAATGGGAATTTAGCAGTTAGGCTGAAAGCCTTACAATTATATATTTATTGGGGTGCCCTGAAAGGGCTTAATTATATAGCGTAGGGCAACGCCCTACGAAAAA
>NZ_JAJKHN010000141.1:0-8002 GCF_020982715.1 Bacteroides sp. 1_1_30 | reverse complement strand
GCAAGGCAGGACCACTACATCCATGTTGACCCGCCGGCCTGCCGGGAAGTGAGCCTCAAGGACGATATGTTCCCCGGTCAGGCTGCCTATATCGTGGTACACGTCAGACAATGGGGTGTGCAGATTGAAATCGAACACCCGCTGCATGGCGGATGGGTGCATTTCACGGCACGCTCCCACCGTCCCTTCACCAGGGAGGGGATCATAGCCGAGGCGAAGTCCTACATTGACGGCCACATCCTGCTGGCACCGGGAAGATACCGGGACTTGCAGCTGGAACATATGGTTTCCAAGGAACAGTTCCCCGCATGGTACAGGCAGTATAAAATGAGGCTGCACGACCGGGCGGAAGCCGAACATCGGGACATGGTGGACAGATACAGTCACAGGAACGACCTCACCTACGGGGAAGCCCATGACATGCTCGCGGCTTCGGGTATGTTCTTCGACCTGAACTGCGACGAGTTCGAGCGGGACGAGATTACGGAACAATTTGTAAGACTTTGTAACAAGACATAATACACAGGCAAATGAACCTATATAATCAAATCAAATATAACGGGTATCACATCAACATCTACTATGATGATGACGCCCGAAGCCCGCGTGAAGCGTATGACAATCTCGGTACGCTTTATACGGCACATCGTCGCTACCGCCCGGAGAAGGAGTTCGATGACCACTTCGATATTGACAAGGTTTTTGAAGGGCATATCGGAAATTTCCGGGAATCGTTCCTGAAGGAATATATCGCCCTGCTGGTCTATCTCTACGACCATGGCGGCATTACAATATCCACCTCGCCGTTCAGCTGCCCGTGGGATTCCGGATTTTTCGGCATCATCGCGGTACCGTTGGACAAGGTGCGCCGGGAATACGGGTGGAAGAACATCACCGCGGAACGCAGGAAGCGGATCGAGGAATATTTGCAAGACGAAATCAGTACCCTTGACAACTACTATACCGGGGAAGTTTTCGGGTATCGCATCATGCCGGAAAGTGACGATGACAATGAACTGGACAGTTGTTGGGGATTCTATGGTACGGAATGTCTGAAAGAACTGGAAGCCGAATGCAGGCATATTATCGACGGGCTGAACAAAGCGGCAGCATAAAATAGAAAAATACGCATAATAACTGGAAATACAATGAAGACATCATACGGACTTGAATTTAACACGGTAACAGAAATCGATCCTGAATGGAGCGACTATGACAAGACGATAGCAGGATGTCACCTTGCCAATGCCGGGGTGGTCATCGTGGATACGGAATACGGGCAACCGATAGACAACGAGCATGACCTTGAAGAGATCTACCGGATTCTCGAAAAAGAGAAGACGAGCCATCCTAAAAATAAATGATATGGAAGGAAAACGAGATAATAAGGAAATCAGGGTACGTCTGCACCATATCGACCGTGGAAACTGCACGGAAGTGTGGGAGGTGCAGACAGAGAAGGGTAAGCCCGGACGTTATCTAGGTCGTGATGACGGTTATGGACCGAAGGAGTGGTACACGCTCTGCGATGCTCCCTACGGCTATTGCGAACGCGACTGTCATGTGAGGGAGGGCCTCACCCTCATTGTCTGCGACAAGGATTGGAACGAAGTGTTGCGTGACGGCACGGACAGGGAACGCTTTCCCGAAAGTTTCCCTTCACAGGACGAAGCCTGCAACGAGGCATGGAGCAAGGTCGTGAAAGGGCTTCCGCATGTCACGCACAAAGGTTTTGGGCAGTGGATCACCAAACAGTCATTCCTCCCGCTCAGCCAGACCGAAGAATTGAATTGGCGGGATAGCTACTATGAGGAAGAAGCGAGCGAGATACTCTCACGTTTTACATGGATCGGTGAAGAGTACGCCATATTCAAAGTTGCCCAGAGACACACCAAGTGCGACGCCCGATGGTACGAGTATTACGCGGGGAAGACAAACCGGCAGGAACACGAGTGGTATATCCGTTTCTTCGGTTACGAGTACCACGACCGGCATATCAGCGATGTGCTCCGGACACTCGGAAGGCGGTGCGACGACATTATCCGTACTGCGGTGGAAACTCGCACGGACCACTATTACGGGCGTACGGTTTCCTATTTCATGGACGAGTTCATCGGTTACGACCTGTCCCATGAACAGGTCCGTGATGTCAAAGAGTGCAGGTTGCGCAAGGCACGGGAAGATTACAACGAAGCGAACGCCTACTATTACAAACTGAAAGAGAACGAGGAAAGCATCCGTGGTATCGAGGCAATACTGCTTGCCATGAGAGAACAAATGCTAAAAGCAAAAAAATAATAAATATTGATATGGAAACAAGTAAAACGATTAAACCAGAAGAAAATGCCGAAGTATCCGAGATGCTCGGCTATGTCATGGGGCAGCTGAAACACAACGGTGGTAAATGGGACCTGACCGATGATGCGGGCAAGCCCGTCATCTTTGATGCGGAAAAGAACGTGTATATTCCTGATATCATGCTTTCAAAAGACTGTATTCCTTGTGCGGTAATCCCGCTGGGATATTTCGAGGATGACACGATCCGTGCCATCGTGGAAATGATTTCCTTGTAATAATCCTCCAAATGAGATTCAAGGACAACAGGCTGGACAACCTTCATGACCGGAAATGAGAGGAACGCGGTTTCTGCTGCATGCAACTGATCATATTCCTTACAGACAATGGAGTGAAGAGCTGGGATGAATGGCACCGGGCGCATACCGATGCGGCCCGGGGCGAATGCAGATACCGCAAGCGGTGCCCGGTTTATGAACGTAACAGACATTTAATGAACAATAAATAATATGGTACTTAATATTGTAAAAAACGACCTGCCTGCCTCACGCATTGAAGAATATGTAAGATGCGTGTTTGACAATGCCAAAGTAAACATCAAAGATGAAAATGCAGTATCCGTCGACATCGAAGTGACCGGAAAGAACGAGCTGCACTCTTTGGAAGGATTAAAAGAGTTGGAATACTATTTTAAAGATTATGACATAAGAATATGGTGACCGCCATGCAACGGGCGGCAAACCGGAAACTGTCCAACTACAGATAAAAAAACAAGCAACATGAAACAAGAGAATCCCACAGTACCGGAAACAGGCAGAATTTTTCCGGAAGATGATGACGCGCTTTACCGTGAAATGACAGTGCACATGCCTGGTTGCTATTTCCCGACTTCGCTAAGCGAGGATGGCATCCACGAATTTGCCGGGGAGGAATTTCACCGCATCAGGAATATTGTCTGCCGGCACTATAACTTCAACGAGGACAAATATATCCAAGAAAACGCCAGCGTATCCCCTTTCGATTCCGTCCAAGACAACTTCGAGATGGAAGTGTACAGGCGTATCCGTAAGGATTATGTGCAACTCAGTGTCATCTCCATCAGAGAATCACTTTTGAGGAAAATTCGCCATGCCGTGGAAAAAGAGAACAATATTATCGGCACGTTTTACCGTAACCGTGGCGTACATTACCGGGAGTCGGAATCACCGGAGTATGAAACCTCCCCGATAGTGGTGGTCCATAATCCCGTTTTTTACGGATACGGCGGTTACGAAGGTGCGACAGTTTATGAACTTTTCATCGACGGGAACGGCAAACTGCTCTGCACGCTCAACGGTGAGGGCGGCGAGGATTTTGATGAGCCTGCCGAAAACGTACAGACCGAAGGACTGCTTAATATCACCCACTGGCTGGAAGAATACGGGTTTATCCCTGATGATACTGATGACGACGGGATTACCGTATGCGACGAGTGCGGTTCAGACAATATCCAGACACAGGCATGGGTGGATCCGAATACCCGCATATTCATTGGCACTACGGGCATTGACCGTGAGGACAACTGGTGTGACGAATGCGAGGACCATCTGCCCTTTACCACGCTTAAAAAATTTAAGGAACGTATGCAGGAATGGTGGGATTCGCTGGATTCAAATCAGATGGAGAAGATTACAGGCTACCGTCAGAACAAGCGTCAGGCATTTGTAAATGCCTGCAATATATGGTGGGAAAACAAGAACTACGACGAGAAACGTAAAATATGGAAAGAACATAACAATTATTGACTCATGGTTTACAATCTTCTTAAACATATACAGAACCTGTTGGTCTCCAAGCCGTCCGAAACAAAGGAGGAATTGGAAATCCTAAATCTGGTCAACCAGACGCTTCCTACAATGCTCAATGGGTGTGACACCGAAACACTTGCCCCCAATGAACTACTGGTACGGATATGTCCCGACACCAAACATCCGGTCCTCGTATGCCATGACGGCAACGGGCAGTGTCTGTGCCTGCATAACGGGACAACGGAAGAGGATGCCATTGACGTGGACTTATGGCTGCGTTCCAATGGTAAAGACTGTAATGGCGGTTTCAAATTGTTGGAAACCGTTGCTGATCTGGCCTATAATGCCGGGGCGGACGACCTCTGCAAAGACAAGGATTCCCGTGCGGTCATGGCCGATATCGTTGAATGGGCCAAAGAATTTTCTGAACATCATGCGAAAACTGCTTGGGAAACTGAAGACTACATTTTGTCAATTGACAGATTCTATCGGAAAAAAGTTCCGACGCAGATTGGTAACATATATCTGTCCACTGTAAAGCATAATCATGCCGGTTCCCCAGAAACGTCAGTAGAAGAAACGGACAGCTATGAGACTATGGAAGATGTTCTTGCCTCGGAAGAGAATTGTGAAACTTTTATTGAAACGCTTTTGGGAGAGATAAACAGCGATGATGAGACTTGCCGCCATAAGGCGAGAGACTTGATAAGTTCCTACCGTATAGATGATTGTGAAGGATTGCTAATGGCTCTTTGCGGTTGGTCCATGAAAACTCTGCTGTCAAAATATAGGAAAAATAAGGAGGACGACAATGGATAGGGACTTGGATTGAACATCATCCGGGAGCAGCGCATCCCGGACGGACAGGAGTTACAGACTTACGAAGCCGAACGCCCGCATGAATTTGGTGGATTCCAAAACGAAGAGGAACAGCTTGACGACTTCGACCGCTGGCTGCAGGTTGGAGGACGAACACTTTTACAAGAGAATGCAGGAAATCAATCATTGGTCATCATTGTAGCCCAGCCCGGTAATGAACAAATAAAAAACGAATTATCCGGTAAACTCCCTCTTGTAGTCGGTTCTCGTTTTTCTCCTGATTCATGAGTTAAACGGAGATTCAGCATTCCACTGTGAGTTTTATTTTTGTAGGGATTTCGTATCACAGCTCCCCTCACGAAAGGATTGCAGCAATTCCAAAAAAGCGGGAACATCCTGCGGATATAGGAATGCACGCTCTTTACCGTTGTAACGGATGACCGCCCTGGTAAGCAGGAGCCCCCTCTCCAGAGAGGCGCTGTCTATTTTCTGAATATCAATTGTTTCACAGAAAAGACTGTTGGACGGTTTGTAGACCAGTTCTCCTCCGTCTGTAACCACTATTTTCATTCTATGGATGAGAATATAGTAGATAAAAAGACAGGGAATTCCCCAAACAGGCACATTGTACAAAGTCTCCGTGACGTTACGGGTTACCACATAACAAGCAAAAAGATAAGTAAAATAAACAGCCAGAAGCCCCAGCATATACCACAACTTATATTTGAAACTGACCTGTATTGTTTTCATATGGAAAATATAGATAAAAGTTAATATATCATTGGACTGTTGTCCAATAAAGTTTACTATTCACTATAATGTTATCCAAAATTTTAAAGCTTTGCTTTTGTGTTTCCGAAATATTAGAATCATCTATGATCTTATAAAGTTTTTCTCCATATTCTATAGTCTTTTCATTTTCCAAGTAGAGTATGACATTTGATATTTTACTACATATTTCTTTTATGCTACTGAGCTCCTTTACAGATATCCCTAATGCTTCACCTTCCGACTCAAAACTTGTAAAACTCTTGTCGAGAGTCTGTTCATCATCTGGATTGAGCGTGTTTATAAAAATAGATACAGGGGAGGAAAAGGCTGCAAGTTCATTTTGAACTGAAGCTCCAGAATGTACCTGTTTTTTTTCATCAAGCATAGCTGTTATATCTGTGAATAACTCTTCCATGTCTACCTCACCGTTCTGATCAAGATATGTCTTACCCGATTTTGCGATCTCTGCCAACAGCATATTATGATAATAACCGACAGAATCAACAAACGTCATATTTCCTCTTTCGGGTGCGAATATAACCACTGGAACAAAAGCCTGATTGTCGGTTCCTGTGGACGAACTGCTTTCAACTTTGTCCAGAATATTACCCAAATATTCCTCATATGCCCATGAAGCTCCTGTGCCTATAATTGTTCCTCCTATGGGAGTAGTGGCCGCTGAAGCCACAGCACCGACAGAAGCGTCAACAACTGCGGATAAAAATCGGCTTCCCCATTTCCTAATATTGGTGCGCGTAGTATAAGGAAGATAATTATCATTAAGACTGTCAACGGCAAGAAAAAAAGCATTCAGCTCCATATCCGTATCTTTTTCGGAGATTTCAATAAGCTGGGGAATGGGATCAACTGGCATATCTGAATTATTACAACCACTGACTAAAAGTAAAAAAAATAAAAGATGGAAAAAGGTTAAAATTTTCATGGCGTGATTTTTAGGTTAGACATTGATCAAAGATAAAATAATATAATCAAAAAAGCAAGCACCGGGGCTATTTTTTATTGTATCACTGTTTGAAACAATCTTTATGTAGCAATCTGTTCTGCCAAAGGTGAAACGTTCAGGCCGAATACTTTCATTTGAACAAAAATAAACTATGAGCAAACAGCCTGCCTTGGAGCGGTCATAGATGATTCCAGCCCCTTCATACTCCAATTAGGTGCATGGGCTGACAATACTATAAATGAATTATCCAACCTTGTTTGGATTTTAAATCTAAAGAAATAAAATTATGGTAAGAGAACTTTATCAACGACTCAGGGACTATTTGAACAACCTACCCGAACCAACAGAAGAAGAAAAACTATTTATTCGGGAACTGAACGCCGGGTATTTCCCCATCACGTCCGTCCATCGCGATGACCTGGAAGGGAAAGGTTTCGATGTGAAAAAGATCAGCGATGACGACATGCGGAACTTGGCGGAAAAGATGGCGAAAGATTACTATGAACAGTTGTTCTGGCCCAGTATGGAAATTATCGCCGGAGAAATCCTGGGTTTTCCGAAAGTAAA
This sequence comes from Bacteroides sp. 1_1_30, assembly GCF_020982715.1. NCBI lineage: Bacteria > Pseudomonadati > Bacteroidota > Bacteroidia > Bacteroidales > Bacteroidaceae > Bacteroides > Bacteroides sp. 1_1_30. The sequence goes on along the minus strand of NZ_JAJKHN010000141.1, from coordinate 799 downwards.
GAACAAAGATATTATCTGTCCGAAATGCAATTCGGAAAATATCCGTTATGATATTCACGAAAGCCGGTTCCACTGCGACGAGTGTTCCCTGGCATGGGATGACATACTGTATGTGCTCGTGGAATTTCCCGAGGACAGTGCCCCTTTCGAGGAAGAAGGAACCGGTTACCCGGCATGGGAAAGCGGGGATAACGGGGCGCTTTACGTGTCCGAGGAAGACTATATACGCCATACCGGCAAATCTCCCAATCGGGACAAATGTTACCGTGCCGTATGCTGGCCGGACTCCCAGAAATACATGGAGACAAAGGACTGTGAACCCATACAGGGTGAAAGTGGGATACGGGATTTCGGCACATCGGCATACTGGGTGCCGCTGATTCTGAAGGAAGAAGCGGCAGGTCGACGAATGGATAAGAAAAAGGCACCGGTATGCCCCGAATGTAGGGGCACAGATATTGACATTCTTAGTGACGAGGGCGTGGCTGTATGCAATGGCTGCCGCCTTGAATGGCCTTACGTGGAGGATTGAGAATGGAAACGGTAGATGTTTATACGGAACGTGGCGATCTGGTCACCTGTTCCGATTGCGGCAAGGTGATGCTCCTGCCGTATGGAGCGGATAAATGTCCCGCCTGCAAAAGAGAAGGTTGCCTGGCATGGACGGACGAAAGCTTGCGGGAAGCCGACATCGACTCCCTGCTTGAGAGGCACTGTAACCCGCACCAGAAGAGCGAACTGCAACCGGAGGAGTATCTTTCACTTTCCATACTGGTGACCGAGTATATTCCGTATCTGG
>NZ_JAJKHN010000140.1:0-8181 GCF_020982715.1 Bacteroides sp. 1_1_30 | reverse complement strand
GTCTTAGCTTGGTAATAATTAATCGTGATATTAAGGAATATTGTTTTCCTTCCTTAATGGCTTTTTTTCTTATTTGTTCAAATTCAATTATTTTTCCTGGTATATATACATTACTCATTGCATTTGGGTATGTGGCATTTTACAAAATTAGATATGGAACCTTTACCATTAAATATTCAAAACTAAATATCTTATTTCTTTTAGCCTGCTATATTTCTGTATTTTCAAATTTATATATCGATTATCGCATTCTTATGTTTACTGGGATGATGCTTATTTGTGCACCATTTTATGTATCTAAAAAAGTCTTCTTATTTGAACGCAAAATTTTATCTGTAATTTTATTATTTTTTCCTGTTGTATCAATGATAGCTATGTATTGCTATCTAAAAGGCATAAATGCCTTTGCACAGGAGGGGGTACATATTGACCTCTCTTTTTCGGCTATTTATTATCATCCTATGTGGTTAGCTCCTATTGCAGGATTAGCTAATGTTATTTTGTTGTGGTGTCTATTTCAGTTACAAAATAAATGTTTCAGATGTATTGTGTTGTCTATTTTGTTACTGTCTATTTATGTCACTGTTGTTGCTGCATCTCGTACTGCTCTTTTTGCATCCGTGATAACTATGGTGTTATACATTGTATACAATGCAAGAAATGTTAAAAAAATAATATTGTATTTGTTGGTTATAGGATTTCTTGCAACAATATCGATTCCTGTATATCTTGAGCATTCAACTCAAATACAAAATAAGTTTGAAGGGGGAAAAGGTGAAAAATATGGTTCTCGCTCTGCCCATTTTGGAGAGGGGTTTGAAAAATTAAATGAATCTCCTCTTATTGGAAGTGGATTTGCAACGGCTTGGTATAGAGGCGTACTTCATAAAGGTCGATTGGAGAGTGGTAGCGGATGGTTGTCTATATTATTTCAATTAGGTGCCCTAGGTGCAATAATAATGTTATTCATTCTAAAGAAAGTAACTCGAGTTTTTAAATATATTAGACATGATCGAAGGTTACAATTGTTTGTTATTTCTTTACTTTTTCTGTGTTTGCATTCTTGTTTTGAGGGGTATTTATTAACTGTCGGTTATTATATAGGTTTTGTATTTTGGCTTCTAATTTCTCATATAATATGTTATCCGGATATGGTGAAGAAGTACAAATTAAATTTTGAATCATGAAAATGTTTTCTTTGGATACTTTTGTTTACAGTGTATTGTTCTTTTGTATTGATTGTGATGGGTTGAATCTATTTAAAATATTTAATATCATTCTATCTTCATTCAGTTGATGTTCATGTGTTAATAGCTTATTTGTTATGATCTTTTTTATTTGCAAAATCTTGTATTGAAATGAACTTATTTTTTTTCCAAAATTGTATTAGTCCGCATCAGATACCTTTTATCGAAGAACTGTCAGTTTTTACAGATGTTGATAGGGTAGTGGTGATAGCTCCTCGTGTGGATTACGATGATCGAAAGCTGATGGGATGGAAAGCTTCTAACCTGCTTAAAGTAAGTAATGTTGAGTTTATTATTGCTTCTTCTGTTGATCAGGTGAAAAAGTTATATGAGTCATGTAAAGGTGAGGATACCTATTGCTTCTTTTCAGGTATTAATGCTTTTGCAGAGGTTGTGTCTTGGATGAAACTTTCACTAAATTATCCTTTTAAACGTGGAGTGATCACAGAACCTCCTTTACTTTATCATTATCCTTTATGGCAACACAGCCTAAGGTTTGCGTTGAAGGATTGGAAATATGTAAAACATTTCAACTATCTATTGGTGATGGGAGATGAGTTTGTGAATTATTATAGATTTTGGAGTAAACGATGGAAAGTATTGCCTTTTATATATTGTACGGAATGGAAAGAGCGGACTTTGCCTGTACCTATAACTGAAAAGCTTAAGGTCCTTTATGTTGGTAGTTTTTCGGACAGAAAGAATGTTGTGGCAATGTTTAGTATATTAAGCCAGAAGAGCGAACTGGAGCTAGGCTTAGTGGGTGATGGTGAGAAACGTACATTGATAGAAACGATGAATAAAGAAGCTAAGGCGAAAGTTATTCTTTATGGTATGCAGCCTATGAATAGGATTTCAGAGATTATGCAACAGTATGATGTCTTAGTTTTACCTTCTAAGCATGATGGCTGGGGGGCTGTGGTAAACGAGGCGCTGACAATGGGATTATATGTGGTTACTAGTAATCATTGCGGGGCTTCATATTTACTAAAAGATAGACAGCAAGGAATTGTATTTAATTTGGAAAGCTCCTCAAGTTTGAATAATGTGATAGATACTTGTATTGCTAATCGTGATTGGATAAGGAAAACTGTAAATGAGCGAATCGCGTGGAGCAAAGATCATATTTCATGTAAGGCTGTGGCACATTATTTTATGCAGAATTTATAATCGAAAGTTTATGAAAGTAGTACACTATATTCCTTCTATTGGAAAATCAGGTGGGGGGGTAAGTGCATATTTACAGTTATTATCACATAATTTGGGACAGTTAGTGGAGTTGCATATTGTATGTCATCTCTGTGATAATGAATTGCAACTAACTAATTGCAAAGTGCATTATATAGAGAGCAGCATTAAGCATCCACTAAAGATGAAGCATGAGTTCTGCGCTTTGCTTGATAATTTAAAGCCTGATGTAGTACATGTTAATGGTTGCTGGATGTTACAATGTTCATGGACTGTGTTTTGGGCTAAAGCGAAAGGGTATCCGGTTGCTCTTTCACCGCATGGCATGCTTGAACCTTGGGATATCAAGAAGAATTATTGGATAAAGAAACTGCCTGCATTATTACTATATCAGAAACACAGCATCAAGATAAGTGATGTACTTGTAGCAACAGCAGAGAAAGAGAAAGAGAATCTTTTAGCATTGGGATATAATTCAAATGTAGCTGTTGTCCCCAATGGGGTAATCGTTGATGGTATTGGTTGCAAAGAATCGTGGGAAGAGCGGAAACAAATACTTTTCCTGGCACTTTATCGTAAGAATAAAGGTATTGACATTTTGATGGAAGCTGTAGCTAAAATAAAGCAACAACTTAATGGGTGGAAGATAGTGATAGCAGGTATTGAATCTGATTATACTGTAGTAGAGTTGAATGAAATGGCTATCCGATTAAATATATCAGATATGGTAGATGTTGTAGGCGGATTGTTCGGAGATGATAAGTGGGATGCTTATTGTTCTTCGGATGTGTTTGTACTTCCTACTCTTAATGAGAATTTTGGCATTGTGATAGCAGAATCGTATCTCTGTGGAACACCTGTAATTACTACGAAGGGAGCCCCTTGGTCGATGATTGAGAAGTATAACTGTGGATGGTGGATAGATAGAACTGTGGATGAATTAACTTATGCCATAATTGATTTTGTCCATACTCCTATTGAGAAGCGTAGACTGATGGGCCTGCGAGGTCGTCAATTGGTAAAGGAGCGCTTTGCAAGTGATATTGTTGCAAAGCAAATAGTAGAATTGTATAACTCAATAATATGACAAAAGATTTGATGGAGTTTAAAACTCCATATTCAAAGAGTAATAAATTACGTCGTTTAGTATGGGGCGTAGTTTGGACTTGTTTTGCCCGTCCATTTCCTCGCTCTATGGCGATGGGATGGAAACGTATGCTACTTCGTGCTTTTGGGGCTAAGATCGCGTCTACTGCTGTTGTGTATGCTACTGCTCGGGTATTTCAACCGTGGCTGCTAATAATGGATGATTATGCTTGTTTGGCCGATGGGGTAGACTGTTATAATGCAGCGCCCATTCATATAGGGCGTAATGCTACGGTAAGTCAACGGGCTTTTCTTTGTACTGCAGGGCATAATATTATGGACCCACATCATCATCAAATTGATGCTCCGATTGTAATTGAAGAACAGGCATGGGTATGTGCTGAAGCCTTTGTTATTCAAGGGGTCACGGTAGGTCAGGGAGCTGTATGTGCTGCTCGTGCAGTGGTGATTAAAGATGTTGAACCATGGACTGTGGTTGGAGGAAATCCAGCAAAGTTTATAAAGAAAAGAGTGTTAATAAATGTTAGCGGGGGGGGGGGTGAACCCTTATCTCTTATTTTATATAATCAGTCGGCTTGATGCTGCATAATATCATTGAGCTGACATGAAAGTAAATATAATAACAGGGCCTTTTGGCTGTCTACCCCCATATGCTATTGGAGCAGTGGAAAAATTATGGTACTCTATCGGTACAGATATGAGAAATAAGGGACATCAAGTCATCTTTATATCTAAGAAACCACTAAAAGAGAGTTCTATGGATGATAATCTTCTTCTGCATGGCTATGAAAGAACTGGATCTTGGGTAAAGGACTTTGTTCTGGATTTTGTTTTTTCAATAAAGGCATTAAGTAAAATGCCTAAATGTGATATGCTTGTGCTTAATTCAATATGGAGCCCTATTCTTTGTCTATTATTTAAATGGAAGTATCGTAGGGCTTTATATAATGTGGCACGATTTCCGAAGAAACAGATGGGGGCGTATTTTGCTATGAGTAGTTTGGCATGTGTGTCAACTGCAGTTTACAATGCATTAATAGAACAGAGTCCGAGTATGAAATCTAGGGCTTGTGTCATACCCAATCCGATTGATACTCATATATTCTGTAATGAACACATGGTAAAAACTCTTTCAGATAGTCCGGAAGTGGTTTATTCTGGCAGAGTACATAAAGAAAAGGGATTGGATATATTAGTAAAAGCAGTGACAAGACTCCATGAGGTGGGGATATCTGTTGGATTACGGATAATTGGTGCAACGAAAATAGAAGACGGAGGTAGTGGTGAAGACTATGTAGATTATTTAGAATCTTTAGTAAGAGGATACAGGATAACATGGGTGGAACCTATTTTCTCACCTAGTTTGTTGGCAAAAGAAATACGTAAAGGTGATATTTTTTGCTATCCTTCTATAGCTGGATTAGGTGAGACATTCGGTGTAGCCCCTCTTGAGGCAATGGGCTTAGGATTGGTTCCTATTGTTTCGAATTTAGATTGTTTTAAGGACTTTATAGTGGATAATGAGAACGGATTGGTCTTTGATCATACTGATGTACGATGTGATGAATTGTTAGCTAATTGTTTAATGCGCTTATTATCAGATGAAAAAATGTATTCAGAAATGTCAGCGAAAGCAATTAAAAAGTCTGCAGGTTTTAGTGTGAGTAGAGTGTCTGATATGTATATGAGTATTTTTAAAAAAGTATTAGGTGGTGAGTGAGCTTTATCGTAAAAATAAGAACCAACGTGATGCGTATTCTAGCCCATGGCCAAAGAAAGAAGCAATCATGATTCGTATATGGGAAGTGGTTTGGACACTTTTTGTAAGGTGGTTGCCAAAACCTTTTTATCGGTGGCATATATTTCTATTGAAACTGTTTGGTGCACATATTAGTGGTCATCCTTTTATTGCACCTACTGCCCGTATATATGCCCCATGGCTTTTAACCGTAGGAGATAGGTCTTGTATAGCGACTCGAAGCGAAATATATAATTTGGGACCTGTTATTATAAAAGAAAGAGTAACCATAGCACAGTATGCTTATATCTGTAATGGATCCCATGACTTATCTGATAATAAATTACCTTTGGTTGTAGGTGATGTGGTTATTGACAATGATGTGTTTATTGGAGCAAGAGCCATAATTCTGCCAGGATTACATCTTTGTCGATATTCGGTTGTTGGTGCTGGCGCAGTACTTACCAAAAATACTACTGATTTTGGCATTTATGCAGGTAATCCTGCAAGATTTATAAAAGAAAGAAATATTTATGGTGAATAATCATTATTATGGTGGCTCTTATGTTGCATAAATCTCCTAAAATCTGTTTAGCTTGTTCGGCAGGCGGGCATTTACGTGAGCTACAATTGGCTATCGGTGCTATTCCCGAGCAATGGGATTGCTATTGGCTTACCTTAAAAACGACATCAACTAAAGCTTTTATGGCAGACAAGGAACATGTATTTTTAGTGAATTTTCAACCAGCAAAGAAATGGACACTGATAGTGAACTGTTTGCAAGCAATATTCTGGGTGCTGGTGAAACGCCCAGATGTAATCATTACTACAGGAGCTGGTGTGACTGTACCTACGGTTTTTTTCGCAAAAAAACTATTGGGGACAAAAGTAATATTTGTTAATTCGGCTGCTGATGTGACACATGCTTCTAAAACTCCCGTATGGATAGAACGGTATAGTGATCTATTTTTGGTCCAATGGGAAGAGATGCGGCAATTATTTCCTAATTCAATTTGTTGTGGTGTTTTATGATTTTTGCTAGTTTAGGTACAATGAACATAGCCTTCAATCGTATGGCAAAAGCCGTGGATGAATGGGCAGCTATAACTAAGGAAGAGGTGATAGTACAAACTGGGTATACAGATTATCCCTACAAACATGCGAAAGCTTTTAAATTTTGTACAAAGGAGCAGATGAAGGGTTATATTTCTAGAGCTGATATATTAATACTTCAAGGTGGCTGGGGAGCAATATCGGAAGCGATGGAATTGAGGAAAAGAATAGTTGTGATACCAAGATATGACAAGGTAGAGCATATCCATGACCAATTTCAATTAATTAGGAAATTGGATACTTTGGGATGTGTGCTAGGGGTATTTGACGAAAGGGAGCTTGCTGCAAAAATGGAACAGGCAAAAACTTTTGAGTTTAAGCAAATAGAGAAAGGAAACGCACAGAAACTGATTGAGAAGAAACTGCAGGAGTGGTTTCCGAGATGACAATAATTAGCGAGTTCAAAATAGAATCTTATGAAAGTATCTATAATAACGTCATGCTTTAATCGTGTGGCGACGATTCGTGGTGCTATAGAGAGTGTCTTGGCGCAGGACTATAATAACATAGAGTTTATTGTTGTAGATGGGGCGAGTACAGATGGTTCGTTAGAGATTATTAGAGAATATGAAGATCGTATATCAACTATTATCTCGGAGCCTGATCATGGAATGTATGAAGCCATTAATAAGGGAATTCGTGTGGCTACAGGTGATGTAATCGGATTACTACATTCGGATGATTTCTTCTATGATAATGGGGTCATAAGCCGCATTGTGGAACACATGAAGACTACTCGAGCAGATTTTCTGTATGGTGATGGACTTTTTGTGAATCCTGATAATACAGACAAGGTAGTACGTAACTGGATTGGCGGTGATTATCGTTTATGGAAGGTACGTCATGGCTGGCTTCCATTACATCCTACTTGTTATATTCGCCGCGAGGTAATGATGAGACTAGGTCTTTATAACGAAAGTTATAAGATTGCTGCGGATAGTGAACTGCTGGTGCGTTATCTGATGACGGGCGGACTTTCTGTTACTTATTTGAAAGAGTATGTTGTACGTATGCGTATGGGAGGGCTTTCTACTGATAGTGCTAAGCGTAAGAAAATGTGGGGAGAGGACATTAGAGTGTATTCCTCTCACGGTCTATGGCCTACTCTGACTAAATTAGAGAAGATGGCATGGAAAGTACCACAGTTTGTATTGGCATTATTGAAAGGATAATGGCAATTAAATGAAATTGATCGTTGATTTGTGTTGATCAACTAGCCACTTTCTAAAAATAAACTTCTGAAGATTATTAGCCTATAATATAACGAAATATGTAGGTCCCTAACTTCATGCTACACACATGAATCCCCTACATTCTGCAGGTTGGGAAAAATACAGCGGTATATTCCTGATCTGTCCCCTCATATTGGCAAAATGCTGATATGTATTCTAAATATATCAACTGTCTGTGAAGATCGTTGATATATTGCTTTTAGAGGGTATGATGTTTGATACTTTATTTCTATTTAAAATTTATAGAAATAAAAAGAGGAAAATGGATTGAGTTTTAAGAGACACCTGATTATGTGAAAGAAGATATCCGTATTGGATTAGAACAGTATAAGAGGGGAGAATGTCGTAGTATTTCTTCTTTTATGAATAAGTATGAGAAATGAGTCAGTATAATCTCATTATATCTCCTAGAGCAGAGGAACGCATTGATTCGGTAATTGATTTTTTATTAATTGAGTGGGGATTTCAGTCGCAGCAAAAAAAATATTGCAGAGTTAAAACATTGTTTTAAAATTATAGAAATAAATCCTTTCACTTTTCCTTATATATAAGATCT
>NZ_JAJKHN010000013.1:0-89018 GCF_020982715.1 Bacteroides sp. 1_1_30 | reverse complement strand
ATACGGCTTTGGGCATTCTTAAAAAGAAAAAATGAATGAGAATTTGATATTATTTTTGAAAATACATGCTATGTATTAAAATATATTATATATTTGTGCCGTTAATTCTAATTTTATAAACCATCCTAGTTCTGAAAGAACTTATTTTTTCATCATTGATTACTGAACCCTAAAAGTGTCCTCCAATTGTAAGAGAGCTGTTTATTTGTGAGTTAGCTATTATCATTAATATGATTCCCGTATAGACTTATATACATAACTAGAATTTGGTAGATACCAATATCTGTATAAACAGTTGGGGCAGGTGTTTTTTTATTAGATTTACTTAGACAAATATGTGTTGGCTATGGAGTATCTATCATTACATCCGGCAATAAATAGCAGATGGCAACAGACGAAACAGGATAGTTACATATCTCCATCTTTTGGAAATGAAAGCTACTTTTTTCTTTTTAGAAATAGCCTTTTTAATTTGTTTCACAGCTTTATCAACGGGAGTAACCCAAAACAATCCTTCTCCTTTTGCCATAGCGGTGTCTACAAATCCGGGACGAATATCGGTAGTGTAAATAGAATAAGGAGATTTAGTTGCTTTTTGTCGTAATCCTTCCATATAGTTGATTTGATAGGCTTTCGACGCATTGTAGGCGGGAGCGATGCCACTGCCGCGTGTACCTCCAACAGAGGAAATAGTAACCAGATGCCCGCTTTTTTGCTGTTCGAAATATCGGAAACCCCAGTCTGCGATGTTGGTGAATCCTATCACGTTCGTTAGTAAGGTAGGTTCTTCCAATTGGTAGGAGAGTTCGGGATTTAGTTCTCCGGTCCCGGCACAGATAATCAATATATCCATTCCACCCATCTTTTGAGTGAGAGTTTCGAGGGATGAAATGGTAGCTTGTGTATCGGTGATGTCGCACACTTGATAGAATAGTTTGTCTTTGTCCCGGGCGCATACCTCTTCTAATAGATTTTCTCTGCGACCGGTAATGCCGATAAGATAATCTTCTTGAGAATAGACTTCTGCCAATCCACGACCGATGCCGGAAGTTGCACCTATAATTATAATTTTTTTCATGAAATACAATATACTTTGTTTGCCCGCAAAAGTAAGGGTAGGGAATAAATAAACTCTTGATTGAAATCAAGAATTTATTTTTGTACGACTTTTCTTCGGATACGACTTAATGTTTCGGGACGAATCAGAAGATAGGAAGCCAGTTCTTTTAAAGTTATCAGTTTCAGTAAGTCGGGACAACGGTTGATAATTTCAAGATAGCGTTCTTCCGGTGTCAGGCTGTACATTGAAATCATCCGGTCGTAGACTTCCCACAATAACGTTTCTGCGATGCGACGTCCTAACTTTTGGTGAGCGTCGTTGGTATCGTAGAAGTCTGCCATTTGCTGATAATTGATTACGTATACCGAGCAGTCACACAAGGCTTGTATATCTACATTTGATTTATCCTGTAACTGAAAAGCCGGATAGTTGCCAACAAAAGAATGATCGAAAGTATAGCCTACAATGCTGCTCTCGCCTACACTGTTGGTGCAACAGTACCGGAAAGAACCGGAACTGACGAATCCCATTGTTTTGCATACTTCTCCTTGGCGGGAAAAGTAGTCTCCTTTCTTATAATAGGTCTGCTTCCCCTGTTGCAATACAAAATCTACAATAGGGGAGTAGTTGATGTGGGAAGTATATTTGTTGAAATCTTCCACAGCGTATGAAAATTAGCCTTCGTTTATAACCTGAAATCCGGCCTGTTTCAAATCTTCCCAATATCCGGGATATGATTTGGTAACGACTTGCGGATCGGCAATAAGTAAATTGGGATGGCGGATAATTGCCGGTGCAAATGCCATTGCCATCCGATGGTCTTCATAGGTTTCAATCACCGGAGTTTCTTCCGGTTCACATCGTTCGCCATTCCACATTAATATACTGTCATTTTCTTCCTCGATCACATATCCCAGCTTTTTAAGCTCGGCTCGCAGAGCGGCAATACGGTCAGTCTCTTTTATTTTCAGGCTTTGTAATCCGGTGAAACGGAAAGGGATATTCAGCAAGGCACAGGTAACAACGAATGTCTGTGCCAAATCCGGAATGTCGACAAAGTCTTCTTCCAGTCTTTCCGGCGCTTTGCCTGTTTTTTTCAGTTTCACACCTTGCGATGTAAATTCGGTAGTTATACCTAAGCGTGAGAAAACTTCTGCTCCCCGGCTATCTCCCTGATAACTGTTAGGAAACAACCCCAATAATTCAATTTCTGCTTTGGGAGATAAGGCAGCAATCTGATACCAATAGGAAGCTGCGCTCCAGTCACTTTCCACTTTGAAAGGAATGCTCTGATAGAGTTGTGGAGCAACGGAAATGCTACTGGGAGAAGTCCATGCGGCTTTGGCTCCAAAGTCCTGCATCAGTTGCAATGTAAGATTGATATAAGGACGGGAAATTATCTCCCCGCTTAAATGCAAAGTCAAACCGTCTTTGAGTGCCGGACCTATCATCAATAGAGCAGATATATATTGGGAACTGACATTTCCTTTCAGTGTTATTTCGTTTCCTTTCAATTCTGCACCTTTGATGCGGAGGGGAGGATATCCTTCATTGCGGGTATACTCTATTTCAGCTCCTAACTCACGAAGCGCATTGACTAATATCTGTATCGGGCGTTGCTGCATACGGGCTGTTCCTGTGATTGTCCGTTCCCCCGGGGTCACACTTAAATAGGCGGTAAGGAAACGCATAGCAGTGCCCGCAGCCATGATGTCAATCGTCTCTTTCCCTTCGGTGAGAGCTTTTATCATCACCTGTGTATCGTCACAATCGGACAGGTTTTCAGGAGGATAAATACCTTTGCCCAGCGCATTGATGATTAATGCACGATTACTGATACTTTTAGAAGCCGGCAACTGGATAGTTGCTATTACTACTGAAGGAGGGATGAGTTTATAGAGCATCATTTCTATTTTCTTTGGTTTGAGATGACAAAAATAGACATAAATTGGTATATATGCAGTTATAAAGTCAGAAAAACAATAGAAAATTTAGAATGGGAAAATTACAATCGTATTTGAAGTAGAGGATAAAATCTCAAGAAATTACAATTGTATTTAAAATAAATGCTATATTTGTGATGTATTGCAATCGTATTTAAAAAGAAGTAGAATGAAAATACCTCGCATAATTAAACAAAGAAACACTTATGTTGACCGCATAAGACCTTTCATGAGGAAAACATTGGTAAAAGTGATGGTCGGTCATCGTCGTGTCGGTAAAAGCTTTATTTTGTATCAACTCATGGAGTTGATACGGAAAGAAGAGAGTGATGCGAATATTATCTATATAAATAAGGAAGATGTCAATTTCATAGATATAAAGACTTATAAAGAACTGAATGATTATATTCTTTCAAAATCGGTAGATGATAGAATGAACTATATTTTTGTCGATGAAATACAGGAAATACAAGATTTCAGGTTGGCTATCCGTTCGTTGGCATTGGATGATAATAATGATATATATGTGACAGGCAGTAATTCAGAGATATTTTCCAGTGATTTAGCGAATGAATTGGGAGGTCGGTATGTTGAATTTGTGGTTTATAGTTTGTCGTATATTGAATTTCTGGATTTCCATGAACTGGAGAATACGGATGCGTCATTGGAGAAATATATTCATTATGGAGGATTGCCTTATCTGATACATTTGCCGATGGAAGAACCTGTTGTTATGGAGTATTTGAGGAGCATTTACTCTACCATTATATTAAAAGATGTGATTCAGAGAAAGAATATAAGGAATACGGTCTTTTTGGAACAACTAGTTTCGTTCTTGGCAGGTAACATTGGCAACTTATTTTCCAGCAAGAGTATTAGTGATTTTCTGAAAAGTCAGAAAGTGGATATTTCTCCTTATGTTGTGAGTGAGTATGCGATGGCATTATCGGATGCTTTTATTGTACATAGGGTAGGAAGGTATGATATTGCCGGAAAGAAATTATTCGAAAGAGGGGAGAAGTATTATTTTGAGAATATGGGGATTCGTAATGTGATTACGGGGTACAAGCCACAGGACAGAGCGATGCGTTTGGAGAACTTGGTTTATAATCATTTGGTATATAGTGGATATGATGTAAAAATCGGGACATTGGGTACGGAAGAAATAGATTTTGTCTGTAAACGGAATGGAGAGATTCTCTATGTGCAAGTCTCTCTTGAACTTTCTAAACAGGAAACTATTGAAAGAGAATTCGGGAATTTATTGAAGATTAAAGATAATTATCCGAAAGTGGTAGTGTCCGGAGAAAAAATGTTTGAAAATACTTATGAAGGGATAGAACATATTTATATTAGAGACTTCTTGTCTTCTGTTTTGTTACATTCCATTACTCGTGTCATTTAATCAAAGAACAACTGTTTTTTCTTTTATAAATAAGTATGATGAAAATACCGAATATACGTTTACTCAACCAACAGTTATTAAGTCCTCTTTTCTTTCAACCCAAGGAACTTGTGTCCTGGATGGGAGCTATGCAGGCACAGAATTATTCCATGGTGAAATGGGCAGTAGGAATGCGTTTGAAGTCAGCAACGATTCAAACTGTGGAAAAAGCGCTCCGTGATGGTGAAATCCTGCGGACTCATGTAATGCGTCCGACATGGCATCTCGTAGCAGCAGAAGATATCCGGTGGATGTTGAAACTTTCCGCCGGGCGTATTATATCTGCTAATGAGTCTTATGCGAAGGGGCATGACTTGGAAATTTCTGAAGAGCTCTATACGAAAAGTCATAATCTGTTGGAGAAAATTCTTTGTGGGAAGAAAAGCCTGACGAGGCAGGAGATTGCCGAGCATTTTAACCGTTCGGGGATTGTAGCGGATAATCATCGTATGACCCGCTTTATGGCTCGTGCGGAGCAGGTGGGGATTGTATGTAGTGGGGAAGATAAAGGAAGTAAATGTACGTATGCGCTTTTGGAAGAGCGTGTTCCGCCGATGCCGGAATTGACCAAAGATGAATCTTTGGCTCGTTTGGCTAGAAGCTATTTTCGTAGTCATGCTCCTGCTGTTTTGCAAGATTTTGTCTGGTGGTCGGGGCTGCCTATTACAGATGCACGTCAAGCTATTTATTTGATTGATTCGGAATTAACGGCAGAAGAATGGAATGGACAGACATGGTATATTCATGAAGATTGCCGGACTCGTGGAAAAGTTACCGGCAGTTTGCATCTTCTTCCTTCTTATGATGAATATTTGCTTGGTTATAAAGACCGGACAGACGTTTTGCCTAAAGAGTATTACTCGAAAGCATTTACCAATAATGGTCTGTTTTATCCGATTGTTCTTCATGAAGGACAAGTGATAGGAAACTGGGATAAGTCTGTTAAAAAGAGAGGCTCATTGATAGAACATTCATGGTTCCGGTTGGATGATTGTGTTGATGAAGGTGCGTTGGATCGTGAGAAAGATAAGTATATACGGTTTTGGCGATAATATATGAAAAAACGTATATTTTATCGTTGTATAATTCCATATATGCAGGATATATTTAGGCATGAGTTGAAAATGAGAAGGATTTGCTGTTTTCGAATTTAGAAAAGAAATAAATCGATTGTGTTTTGGAATAATTTGTTTTAGTCTGTGTCTTTTATAGAATAGATGTATAGAACTTGCCTTTATTTTGTCTCAATTTGATATGTGGAGTGTTGGCTGTTTCAGGTGTAGGTTAGCTCTGGGATAGCACTTAAAATAAAGTTTTATATGCTCCTTTTAAAGGAATAAAGTGTTTCTCACCGATCAATGAATCGTTCCTTTAAAAGGAACTGGTTATTCCTTTTAAAGAAACGATTGTCAATAAGTTTATTATAGTGTATCTTTTGACTGTTTTTATGTAAAAAACTCCTCGAGAACTGTATATTCTTGCATTATTTTATACAACAGAACTGCTGGAAGAGGAAATCCGTGTGATGCTATTTATACTCATCATATTAAAAATAGAATATTTAAAGTAAGATATACTACCGCATTTATATTATAATAGAGCTTTCTCTCTATTTAAATAAATAGCATCAAGACTGATTTTTATTTGTTCATTTGCCTTTTTGCCCATTCCAGTCTTCGTTGATCGGCTAATGGAGTCACTTTAAATTCTTCGAATGTAGCAGTGAAACCTTTGCCGTCCGGACAAGCTCCCATTAATCCTACCATGACAGGACAATTATCTTGCAACCAACACGTGCGCATCATAATATATTCTTTATCATCACGTGAGAAAAATATTTCTACTGCATCCAGGCGACGGACTGCTTTTATCCATATCGAACGGGGAGCATCCGGCAATTGTACTACACTCCAGTCGCTAGTCCGATGCGTAACTACAGCACTTACATTCTGTTTGCCATCAACGTATTCCACACCTGCTTTTATCCAGTTTTCATGGTCGATGCGCAGCATTAATCCCATTTGGTCAAAGGTGGTGACATAGTTGCCGGTTATCTTTACTTTGGCTTCAAATTCTCCACCATAAGTTGCATAATAGAAAGGTCCGTCGTCCACTGTGAACCCATAATGAGAAATCCTCCAAAAGTCTGTTTTTGCAGGAACATCCATCACTAAGGTTTTGCCATCTTTTATTTCCCATTGTTGAGGCTCATTCAGCCAGTTCATTTTATTCAAACTTTGTGCCATAGAAGAAGTTGTTACTGCCATAAAGGCTATTGACATCATTTTGATTTTTAAATGTTTCATGATCATTTCTTATTTGATTATCTTTGTGGTGCAAAGATAGGTCATACCTCCGTGTGCAACAATACTGAATAATAACCATTTTATAAGATGGACGTATTACAAAAGGAAATAGATGAAGTTTATGCGACACAACTGATAGCCGATGAAATATTGGACAATGGAGTTGTAGAGCAACATCAACGCTTTATTCATTCATTGACGGAGATTAATGGTGGATGTGCTGTTATTTCAGATCTTTCGAATAGGAAAAGTTACATTGCCGTTCATCCTTGGGCGCATTTTCTAGGCTTAACTCCCGAAGAAGCTGCTTTGAGTGTGATTGATTCTATGGATGAAGATTGTATTTATCGGCGTATTCATCCTGAAGATTTGGTAGAAAAGCGGTTATTGGAGTATCAGTTTTTTCAGAAGACCTTTTCGATGTCTTCCGAAGAACGGTTGAAGTACCGGGGAAGATGCAGAATACGTATGATGAATGAGAAAGGAGTCTATCAGTATATTGATAATTTAGTGCAGATTATGGAAAATACTCCTTCCGGAAGTGTATGGTTGATTTTTTGTCTTTATACCTTGTCTGCAGATCAACGAACGGAGCAGGGGATATGTCCCACTATTACTCATATGGAACGTGGAGAAGTCGAAACCCTCTTTCTTTCGGAAGAACATCGCAATATCCTATCCGAACGCGAAAAGGAAATACTTCGCTGTATACGTAAAGGACTATCTAGTAAAGAAATAGCAGCTGCCCTTTATATTAGTGTGAATACAGTCAATCGACACCGGCAGAATATTTTGGAGAAACTCTCTGTCGGTAATTCGATAGAAGCGTGTCGGGCTGCTGAATTGATGAAACTGTTGGATTTGTAATCCAATAAGATGGCATTATTTACTGATTTCTTTCTTCAGATTCGAAGCTTATCTGAAGAAAGAACAGAACTTATTTAAAACCAAAGCAGCAACTCATCAAATCTTTTCACCTGTTTCAGATGGTCATGTGTGAATGTGTCTACTACTTCATGTTTCCACATCACTTCAAAAGGAATATGTATGCCATATCCTCCCAGCGATAGAACAGGTTGAATGTCCGATTTCAGAGAATTGCCAATCATGACAAATTCGGAAGGAGCAATCTGTAAGATATTCAACATTCGTTGATATTCTTTCTCTGTTTTATCGGACATCACTTCAATGTGATCGAAATAAGAGGCTAATCCGGAACGTCCCAGCTTATTCTCCTGATCGAGCAAATCTCCTTTAGTGGCAACTACTAATTTGTATTTTCCTTTCTCTTTCAATACTTTAAGCGTTTCTTTTACTCCCGGCAATAGTTCAATTGGCATTTTCAGTAATGATTTGCCTAATTCAATAATATGTTGGATGTCTGTTCCTGAAATCTTTTGTCCACTCACATGCAAAGCTGTCTCTACCATAGAAATGGTGAAAGCTTTGGCTCCATATCCGAGATATTTCAGATTATTCATTTCTGTTTGAAATAAAGCGGCTGAAATATCTTCAGAAGTGCCATAAGGCTTTAATAGGTCTGTATATTGTTTCTCTATTTCCTGGAAAAAAGGTTCATTGCTCCACAAGGTATCGTCTGCATCAAAAGCAATGACTTTAATAAGTTCTTTCATCGGTTTTCGTCGTTAATGGTGAATTTTAGATCATTTGTTTGGTATTTCGTATGCAAAGTTACAATAAAAAGAGGAATAAAGGCAGACGGTTTGTTTTTAGAACCGAATCTCCATTTAATTTCATAGAAATCTCTATCTTTGTTACTCGTTTTTTTGAGTTTGAATTTTAATTGGATATACAATAATGAAAATAGGAGATAAAGTACGCTTTCTTAGTGAGGTAGGCGGTGGAATCGTAACTGGATTCCAGGGAAAGGATTTTGTGTTGGTAGAAGATGCAGATGGGTTTGATATTCCGATGCCGATACGCGAGTGTGTCGTGATTGAAACAGATGACTATAATATGAGGCGTAAACCCGGTTCGTCTGTGCCGAAACCGGAAGAACCTGTTAAACCGGTAAAACCGGAGATGCCTGTTATTCAACGTCAGCCGGAGGTGCGTGGAGGAGATACTTTGAATGTATTTCTGGCTTATGTGCCCGAAGACGCAAAAGCGATGATGACTACTCCTTTTGAAACTTATCTGGTAAATGATAGCAATTATTATTTGTATTACACTTATTTGAGTGCAGAAGGAAAAGCATGGAAGAACCGTTCGCACGGTTTGGTGGAGCCTAATACAAAATTGCTGTTGGAAGAGTTCACCAAAGATGTACTGAATGATATGGAGCGGGTGGCTGTTCAGTTGATCGCCTTCAAGGACGGTAAGCCTGCGGCTATCAAACCGGCTGTTAGTGTGGAGATACGGATCGATACCGTGAAGTTCTATAAACTTCATACCTTTAGCGATTCTGATTTCTTTGAAGAACCGGCTTTGATTTATGACATTGTGAAAGATGATATGCCTGCCAAACAAGTATATGTTTCGGCGGAGGAGATTCAAGAGGCTCTGCTGCAGAAGAAATCTGTAGATAAACCGAAGTCACAACCTATTGTGAAACCAAACCATACTACTCATGGCGGAAAGAGCGGAATTATTGAAATAGATCTTCATATTGATTCTTTGCTGGATGATACTCAAGGGATGGGCAATGCTGAAATACTGAATTATCAATTGGATAAGTTTCGCGAAGTGATGGAAACTTATAAGAATAAGCGTGAACAGAAGATTGTCTTTATTCACGGCAAGGGAGATGGGGTACTTCGAAAGGCTGTCATTGATGAATTGAAACGGAAATATAGTAATTGCCGTTATCAGGATGCTTCTTTCCAGGAATATGGGTTTGGGGCTACGATGGTAACTATTAAATAATAGTATAAAAAAAGTGGAAGCCAACCGGCTTCCACCCTCTCTCTCTTTTACATATTAATCATTTTACTTATTCAGTTCAATACCTTTATTCTGTAAAGTGATATTCATCAAAGCTGCATACTTGGCGTACTGTTCAGCACTAAGAGTCTTTCTCATCAGTTTCAAGTTACCATAAACAGCGTTGCGCAATTTTGCTTCTTTATCTTTCTTCGCTGTTGTGGCTCTTGACATCTGTGTGGAGAAATAATCGCAAATATTGGCTACTTCTTCACTCTGATCGGAGTTTAACTTTAAATATTTGCCTAGTTTACTTACATTGATGTTACCTTCCCATTTTGCAGTTGTAGGCTGATTTCCGGCTGCAAATGTTGAAGCAGCAAGGCAGAGCGCTGCCACTAATGTTAATCCTAAACGTTTCATAATACCTACTTTTTTAATTGTTATACCTAAAAACTATTCCTAAAAACAAATCTAATACCTATTGAAAATACTGTCTAAGCGCTTAGTTTTTTCTTTTTACCTATGCAAATATAAGAATATGTTTTATAGCATAAAAATAAAGAAAAGGAAAAGATTCTTTTTAGGCTGATTTCTTGATGTAAGTCAAGAGATGATCTGCTTTTTGATATAAAAATACCTTTTTATGAAACATTTTTGTAATACGTGTGCGAAAACGATAGTAGAGTATTTCTCTATTTTAGGATTTATTGCTGTTAAAATGATATTGAGCAAAGGAATGTGACTAGGAACGGAACGCTGAAATCGACAACAAAGCCATGGAAGATGGAAATGATTACAAATTCCTTTCCCGAATATCGGGTAATGATAGGAAGAGTGGTATCCATCGTTGTGGCTCCACCAACAGAAATAGGAGCTAGCTTTCCAAAATATTTCACTAATAAGGGTGCACACAGCAAAGCGATAATTTCACGCATAATATTGGAAAGTAATGCGATAGTTCCCAATTCGGGACCTTTATATTCGGTGATAAATATGCTGGAGAGCGAGTAATAACCAAATCCGGCTCCAACTGCCATACAGTCTAAAGGACTTCGCTGGCTCATAAAAGCTCCCGCTATGGCGCAGCCTGCTAATGTGCCGAGTATCGTCATGATAGGAAGGAATACAAGCCGGGGATTCAGGGACCGAAAACTCTTCAGGGTGTTCGGATCGTTACCGATGCTGATACCTACGCAGAACATGAGTCCGCAGAGGGCATAGTAACTAAGTTTACTGTCGGTGAAGTCGTATGGGATAAGATGGTAAACTCCACAAAGAGTGCCGATAATGAAAAAAGAGACAATAATCAAACTACCTTTCATGCTTTTGTCTCCTTTCCTTTACTATATAATAGGTACCACAAGCCCCATGCACATAAAGTACTTCCTATGACCGCAGCTACCGTGATGACAACAGCTTCCAGTCCAAGAGTGTGTAATCCTTTGATGATAGATTCATTACCCCCTACATCTATTCCGAGAAGAAAGAGAAGAATCCATATAAGGAGAGTGATTATCTTGTGTATCCATGATAGTCTTTTACTGCGTAACAAGTAGCCAAGAAGCATGCCTGTCAGCATAATTCCAATAATGATAAACATAGTTAGTGCCTGCTTTTTGGCTGCAAAGATAGTATTAAATGTAAATCTTGGCTAATCTCTTCCACGATTTCTTTCATGGCTATTGACAGACATTCGACCATATCATCCACGCAAGCGGCATTGACAGACGGTGAATCTTCAAAACTACGGTTTATCGCAGTCTGCTATCCATAATTTATGATTTGTTTTCATCGTTGTGGTTTTTCTATATGAATGATCTTACTTGTCTCCGTACTGATTCCAATCATCCCAATTCCTCCATGTACATTGCTGGGGTACTTGATTGGTTCATTTATTGTTTCATCGTAAGCGTCGGAATCTACCAGGTTAAGTGCTTTCAGATAGTAATATTCTGTTTCCGTGATGCTTAAAAGACGTACAATAATATCCATCTTTACATTGGTGCCGTATTCAGGAAATCCGTCAATATCTGTCTGGTTGTAAACCGTCATTGTGTAAGATGTATTTTTGAATCGTGAGTCGTCGAATACACCATATATATTCTTTACGGTGTCGAACATGCCGTTGTCTTCGTCATCGCTGTTGGTGGGCTGTCCGTCTGTCAGCACAATATCCTCGCGGGATATAAAATGATAGCGATGTATTGTCCGGCTGACAAATTCTCCTGTTTCTTCATTATAGTCTTTCACTGTCATTTGCTTATCCATGATAAGCCGGTAGTAATTATCTTCGTTGGATCGATCTTTGATATTGATTTTGTATCGGAGAAAATTCTGCGTATAATAATACTTTGTCATTGGAATGGTGACCGTATCGATATCAGCTATTTCATGTGGACGCTGTGGTACGGTCACTTCAGCCCATGCGTGATATTGTCCGTCGTCTGTGAGGGCGTCGATACGAACTACATCTTCGGGAGTAAATTTGCTGGAAATATGGAAACGGCATTGCATATCTCCTTCCGTTTGGGGTGGGAGCGGACGTAAACTTTCTGATAACTGTCCGTTAACACGTACTTCCACCGTGGCATTTTCTACATGAGTGGCGTATCCTCTTCCCGTGAAATTGAGATAGAGAACGTTGGTCAGACTGTCTGCGTTGATTAGGGCGTTCATCACTAGTTTGGGGGGATTGTCCTTTACACTAAAAGGGAGTTCGTTTTCGCAAGAAACTGTTGTCAGCAATGCTATTAACAGGATAAATGGATAACATATACGAGTTCTCATAATGGGTTTAGAATTTATAAGTGTAAGTGAATGATGGAATTAATGGAAGTATAGTATACTTCTTGATAATCGGTTTGTTGGGATCGTTTTTGCTGGTGCTGCGATATACAAAGGTAGGATTCATCGCATTATATGCATTATACAGACTGATATTCCAAGTACGCATACCATGTTTGGTCTTTTTGTTGAAATTGACTCCCACATTCAACCGGTGACTGGCTGGTAACCGGTAATTATTACGATGCTCCACATATGAAGCTTCTCCGATGGTGGGTGAAGTTATGTTTGAATCAAAATAACCTCCATATCCATATCCTCCTCCAAATCCGTTGTTTGTGCCGTCACTAGGACGGATGACAGCGGTTTTCTCTTCAGGGATTGTACTTGTTCCACCTGTATAGAACACCCAGGAAGCACCGATGTCGATACGGTCGCTGAACTTATGGTTGATTGTCAGGTTGATATTGTGTCTTCGGTCATATTTATATGGGAACCGTTCACCGTTGTTGATACCGCCTTTGGCAAACTGACGATCACTTTTGGATAAAGTGTAGGACAACCATCCTGTTGTTCTTCCAAGGGTTTTCTGTGCCATAAACTCAATGCCGGCCGAACGTCCTTTGCCCATTTCCACTTTGTTTTCCCAACCGGAGGAAGAACCGAAGAAACTGACGCCTTCCTTATATTCCAGCACATTATACATATCCTTATAATACCCTTCTACCGAGAATTCCCATCCTTTGATTCCCGTATAGTATCCGCCCAATGAATATTGGTGGGAGCGCATTGGCTTGATCTTTTTAGTGACCGGAACCCATAAATCCGTAGGCATGGCAATGGGCATTGACGATAGTAAATGTACATATTGGCTCATTTGGGTATAAGATGCTTTCAGGGTTACATCTTTTCCCAATTGATAGCGTGCGGAAACACGTGGTTGCAAGGAAAAGTAACTTTGTTTTTGCACATGAAACAATGAGAAATGCAGTCCGAGATTCAGGCGCAGACGATCATTCATCTTGATGTTGTCTTCCAGGTAAGCGGATAACTCATGTCCGTAAATCCGGTTGTTGGCTATGCTGTGGTAGGTTGTGTCCAGGTCTATTTTATCTCCTGTCTTATTGGAGATTTTAGAGGTCATAACTTCCGGGCGGAAACGATGATAGATATATCCTGTTCCAAATTTGAGGTGGTGTTTGGGAGATGGATTATAATCGAAGTCGATCTGGTAATTCCAATCATTGATTCCCGAACGGTAATCGGCTGAATACCGGTTGGTAAATGATGTACCGCTACTGCCGAGATATTGATTGTTGGTATATGAGTTGATGTCGAATAAATAGTTGCTGTAGGAGACTGTCGTATTGCAGAATAAACGGTTGTTGAATACATAGTTCCATCTGGCAGAAAGAATCGTGTTTCCCCAATTCATTTTGCTTCCGTCTTTGAAATCTGTATTTCCATCATAATTGGCAGCAAAATGATCCTTTCCATTGTAGGCAGATAGATAGACGCGGCTCCGGTCGGAGAACTTATGATTGATTTTGGCATTGATGTCATAAAAATAATAACTGTATTCCTCGTCATCCGGCATGAATGGTTTAGCGATGAGGTCGACATACGAACGTCTGGCGGAAATATTGAAAGACGTTTTCCCTTTCACAATCGGACCCTCCAGGTTGATTTTGCTAGTTAGTAGTCCGATACTAAGTGTGCCGTGGTATTTCTGCATATCTCCGTCATTGGTACGGACGTCGATGACAGAAGAAAGCCGTCCGCCGAAACGTGCCGGAAAAGAACTTTTGAATAGTGTTACTTTTTTGACGGCTTCCGGAGTAAAAACCGAAAAGAATCCGAACATATGGTCTACGTTATATACAGGAATCCCGTCAAGTAAGATTAGATTTTGATCCGGGCTTCCACCACGTATATACAGTCCGGCAGATCCATCTACTCCTGCCTGTACGCCGGGCATCAGTTGGATGGCTTTCATTACATCTGCCTCTCCCAGTATGCTCGGAGTATTTTTTATTTGCGTCATTGGAATCTCGATAGATCCCATCTGGGTGGCTATAGTTCCTGTCTCGGTTTTGTCGGAAACGATGACTACTTCCTGCAATTGCGTGTTACCCTGCATGCGGATATTTAGTAATGTGTCTTGTGAGAGCGTAAAATGATGCGCTTCTGTGGCATAGCCCAGATAGGAGAAACGCAGTTCGGTTTCTCCTTCGGGCAGGGTGATGCTGTAAAAACCGTAAGGATTGGTGGTTGTTCCTTGATTTTGATGACTCTCAATGATGTTGGTTCCAATCAACGTCTCGGAAGACGTCCCATCAGTGACATATCCGCTGATAGTGAACTTGCGGCTTACAGTTTTTGATTCTTTTTTCTTTTGCAGAAGGATATGCCGGCCAGTGAACTGATAACTGATCTGCTCATTTTTGAACGCAAGGTCAAGTATCTCACGCAAAGGCTTATCCTTTACCTGCAAATTGATTTTATGTTTTATGGTAATTTCCTCACTGTAGATAAAAGAATATCCGGTTGAATTCTCAATCCGTTTGACGAATTCTTTCAATGTGGCGTTTCGTAGTGTCAGCGAAAGTCGGGCGTCCGCATTTTGCGCGTATATTTGTGTGGTGATAAGGAGTGCTACCCCTATCAGAACAATGGTTCTGACAGGGAAGCGATCTTGGAATATAATATTCATCTTAGTCTGGTTTAGCAGTGATAATAATCTGTTTATTGTTTTGTGAGTAGTCGAAATAACCGGCATTATGTAATACAGATAAAATAGTTGCCAGGTCTTCTCCATTGCGGAAGCGTGCTGTGATCCGGTAATTTTGCAAAGCCGCGTCGGCTATGTGGATCGTTGCTCCGAATGAATTGGATAGTTCGCGGGCAATCTCCTGCAAAGGTAGGTCGTCGAATATAAACTCTCCCTGCCGCCAGGAAATTTCATCTTCTACGTTTTCTAAAACCTTGCGGGTGAGTTTTTCTTCCACCTTATTATATATAGCAATCTCATTCGGTTTCAAAATCACACGAACTGACTTGCTTTTATTGCTGACTGCTACCGAACCTGTCAATAACGTTGTCTTTACATCCGGGTTGTTCTGATAGGCATCTACGTTGAAGTGAGTTCCCAACACCTGAACGTCAATCGTTTCAGTCTGCACGATAAACGGATGTTTCTTGTTCTTGCTTACTTCAAAATAAGCCTCCCCATTTAGTTTCACTTCCCGCTTGTCCGATTTGAACTTTTCAGGATAAGAAAGTGAAGAATAATGGTTGAGTGTGACGGTGCTGCCATCAGGAAGACAGACCGTGCGTGTCTCTGCCAAGGTGGAAACCGTTTGTATCGTGACCGGTTGCATATATAAATAGGCTGTCCATACCGATAGGCAAAGTAGAGTTACTGCCGCCGCTGCCGAGAAAGTACGTATCAGTGTCAGACGCCGGGTATGTGACTTCAGTCTTTTCTCTAGTTCCGGGTAACTGGTTGTTGCTGAAAACCGTCCTCGCGGTGAACGTGTGGAAGCGACGAGCTTGTTCAGTATTTCTTCTAATTCCGTATCGGTGTATTTCATCTTTTTTCTGTATTGCTCTTGATCTATTATTTTCGTTTCAACAGAATGGTCAGTTTGCTGATTCCTCCTTCTTTCCACTGGGGAGTGCAGGATAAAGTGACATTCTGCTTCTTCAATATCATCTGTTTAGGATAGATTTTTATGACAGTTGTTGCTGACTTCTTACCCGCTTTGATGATTACTTTTTTTTCTGTTAGCTGTACCACTGCTGCTTGTCCTACTACCGGAGGGGGTGTGGCAAGTACTACCGTCCGGTCTTCTTTTGTTTTTTCTGTTGCAACAATTTTAATTTTCAACTCACATTCGGGTTTGTCGCTTTCACATTCTACTGTTTCCTTCGAATGTTCAAATCCTGCATAGTCCTTTGGTAGGTTGTCGTTGTCATTGTTGCATGAAAACAGGCACAGACAAACTGAAAGAAGGACAAAGATTCCCATGTTTGCGTCATTTAGCTTTTTCATTTTCTGTCTTTTTTTAGTGATTGATTGACTTATTTGTTGATAAAGACCGGAGGGGGACAGAAACTCCCTACGCTCTTTGTCTAAAAGAATGTTAATCTATTTCGGCCCGGCTAATCATCTCTTTTAAACGTGTGATTGCTTTCTGAAGTTGTGCGTCCACTGTATTCATGCTGATGCCTAATTCTTCTGCTACTTGTGCGTAACTCTGTTTTTCTTCACGGATGCGGATGAACACTTCCCTGCAACGATCCGGAAGCCGGTCGAGTGCTTTTACGTAAAGAGCGAACAGTTCTTCACTGATGAGCGATTCTTCCGGTGAATAGCTTTGTTCTTGAGGCTCCGGCAGAGAATCGGGATGAATAAGCGTATGTCTTGATTCTTTTTCCAGATAATTGAGCGAAGCATTTTTGACGAGAATGAAACAATAATCTTCAATGTTTCTCACATCAAGCAAATTGCTGCGTTGCTTCCATAGTTTCAGGAATACATCGAGAACGATTTCCTGCGACCATTCTTCCTGTTTCACATAATAATAGGCAATACGAAAGAAACGGTCGTAAGTCATGTTGTAAAAGTCCCGGAAAGCAGTTTGCGAATCCAGTTCTTTCATTTGCCGCAATAACTTTCTTACTTCTGATTCGGTCATCGGCTTTTTGTTTGTTTGGTTAGTCTACCCAAAGTAAATCACTCATTATACTGTCGGAAATAAAAATCCCTTCACGCGTCAGGCGCAAAGCTCCGTTGTATTCCTCCAGTTTACCATTTTTCAGATAAGGTGCAGCCATTTTTTGACAATATTCCCACATTTCATTGCCGAACATCTGTTTCAGTTTCTCTATAGGTGTTCCCCATACGGTACGTATGGTAGTGATAATAAATTCGTTGTAGCGGGTGGTTGGGTCCAAATACTCTGTCTCGAAAGCACGGCAGTCTTCTTCTATACCTTTTATATAGGTGTCGATT
The DNA here is from genome assembly GCF_020982715.1 of Bacteroides sp. 1_1_30. NCBI lineage: Bacteria > Pseudomonadati > Bacteroidota > Bacteroidia > Bacteroidales > Bacteroidaceae > Bacteroides > Bacteroides sp. 1_1_30. The sequence goes on along the minus strand of NZ_JAJKHN010000013.1, from coordinate 71,578 downwards.
GAAGACACATTCCATTCCCGTGTCATTCCGTCAAAAGAATGTGCCGATGGTCCGCATCCCAGATAAGATATTCCTTTCCAATAGGAAGTGTTGTGGCGGGAATATTTTCCGGGGCGGCAGAAATTGGAAATTTCATAGTGTTCAAATCCTGCTTTCTGCAAATGCTCTATCAGTAATGTGAAAAATTCTAAACTGGAGTCTTCGTCTACCTCGGATATCTGGTGCTGTTTTAACATATTATATATAGGTGTATCTTCCTCATAAATCAAGTGATAGGCGGAGATATGTTCTACATTCAGACTGATAGCTTGACGGAGATCGTTTTCCCATCGTTCTTTTGTTTCTCCGGGCAATCCGTAAATTAGGTCGATACTGATGTTCTGGAAATCGGCTTTCCGGCATCTGTCAATTGCTTCGATGGCTGTACGGGCATTGTGGCGGCGTCTCAATAGTTTGAGCGTAGCATCATCAAAAGTCTGTATTCCCATGCTGAGGCGGTTGAAAGGAAGTGAGGAAAGCATTTCCAGATATTCCTGCGATAAATCATCCGGATTAGCTTCCAGAGTGATTTCCTGACAATGATTCAATCCGTAGTGCTCGCGGATGGTATCAAATATTTGTTCAAAATCCTCTTTTTCCAGTTGAGACGGGGTTCCGCCACCGAAATAAATAGTTTCTATATCTTTTCCTTTCAGGTATTCTTTACGCATCGTCAACTCCCGGCAGAGAGCCTGTACATAACGGGTTTTGAGTTCGCTGCGAGTGGTTGAGTAGAAGTCGCAGTAGATGCAGCGCGTTTTGCAAAAAGGAATATGAAGATAGATACCTGCCATAGCTATGCTGTTTGGGTTTGTGGGTGTAAAAGTAAGACTATTATTAGATATATCAAAAAAAGCAGTTGACGGAAATTATTTATAGTGGGGTAGGAATACGCTAAATAGATAATTCCCCATCGATTAGTAGAAGATAATTTCCTGCAATGCTGAATTTAAGATCTTTTCTTTTATAAATAAGATTCGAACTTGTAGCCGGGTTTTCGTTTGACTTAAGTCAAACGATAGAATGACTTAAGTTAAACTATCGCTTGACTTAAGTCAAACGAAAACTGATTAGGCAACGGGGAAACTATTGTATGAAAGGAAAACAACTAAAAATAACATCGTGCCGGATTACTCGTTGCAACTATGAAATTAGTTTATAGCCATGCGAAAATAATTTTTAACCCGATTCGAAAATGTTCGTGTTAAAGATGTGTTACATAACATTGTTTAGTAACACTGCCATAAGTGTTGCTTTTCCCCCAATTAATCCCTAATTTGCGCATCACAAAATTAATGGTATGTGAGAAACATACTGAGTAATTACTAAAATCTTATATATTATGAAAGTATATCAGACTAATGAAATCAAGAACATTGCCTTGTTGGGAAGTTCTGGCTCTGGGAAAACCACTCTCGTGGAAGCGATGCTTTTCGAGAGTGGTGTTATAAAACGTCGCGGATCTGTTGCCGCAAAAAACACAGTTAGCGATTATTTTCCTGTTGAACAAGAGTATGGTTACTCCGTTTTCTCCACCGTTCTCCATGTAGAATGGAATAACAAAAAACTTAATATTATTGACTGTCCGGGATCGGACGACTTCGTAGGCAGCACAGTGACTGCACTAAATGTGACCGACACAGCAATTATCCTTCTCAATGGCCAATACGGCGTCGAAGTCGGTACACAAAATCACTTCCGTTATACAGAAAAGCTGAATAAACCTGTTATTTTTCTAGTCAACCAGCTTGATAATGAAAAATGCGATTATGATAATATCCTCGAACAGCTGAAAGAGGCATACGGCTCTAAGGTTGTTCCCATTCAATATCCGATAGCTACCGGTCCGGGCTTTAATGCGCTGATCGACGTATTGTTGATGAAGAAATACTCATGGAAACCCGAAGGAGGGGCTCCGACAATCGAAGATATTCCGGCAGAAGAAATGGATAAGGCCATGGAAATGCACAAAGCGTTGGTAGAAGCTGCTGCCGAGAATGATGAAAATCTGATGGAGAAATTCTTCGAGCAAGATTCCCTGTCAGAAGACGAAATGCGTGAAGGCATCCGTAAGGGATTGATCGCCAGAGGTATGTTCCCTGTATTCTGTGTTTGCGGAGGTAAAGATATGGGCGTTCGCCGCTTGATGGAATTCTTGGGCAACGTTGTTCCTTTTGTATCTGAAATGCCGAAGGTACAGAATACGGAAGGTAAAGAAGTGGCTCCTGACTCCAATGGACCGGAATCTCTTTATTTCTTCAAGACAAGTGTGGAACCGCATATCGGTGAAGTTTCCTATTTTAAAGTAATGAGCGGCAAAGTTCATGAGGGAGACGATTTGCTGAATGCCGACCGTGGTTCGAAGGAACGTATCGCGCAAATCTATGTGGTAGCTGGTGGTAACCGTGTCAAGGTGGAAGAATTGCAGGCCGGTGATATCGGTGCTGCCGTGAAACTGAAAGACGTGAAAACCGGTAATACGCTGAACGGTAAGGATTGTGACTACAAATTCAATTTTATCAAATATCCGAACTCTAAATATACCCGTGCCATTAAGCCGGTGAATGAAGCGGATGTGGAAAAGATGATGAGTATCCTGAACCGTATGCGCGAAGAAGATCCTACCTGGGTGATCGAGCAATCAAAAGAACTGAAACAGACTTTGGTACACGGTCAGGGAGAATTCCATCTTCGTACCTTGAAATGGCGTTTGGAAAACAACGAAAAACTTCAGGTAAAATATGAAGAACCGAAGATTCCATATCGTGAAACGATTACAAAGGCTGCCCGTGCCGACTATCGTCATAAGAAACAGTCCGGTGGTGCCGGCCAGTTTGGTGAAGTTCACCTGATCGTAGAACCTTATAAAGAAGGTATGCCTGTGCCTGAAACATATAAGTTTAATGGACAGGAATTTAAGATTACCGTGAGAGGCACGGAAGAGATACCATTGGAATGGGGTGGTAAACTGGTGTTTGTTAACAGTATCGTCGGTGGTTCTATCGATGCCCGCTTCTTGCCTGCTATTATGAAAGGTATTATGTCTCGTATGGAGCAAGGACCGTTGACGGGTTCGTATGCTCGTGACGTGCGCGTTATTGTTTACGATGGTAAGATGCACCCGGTAGATTCGAATGAAATCTCCTTTATGCTTGCCGGACGTAATGCCTTTAGTGAAGCCTTCAAGAATGCCGGTCCGAAAATTCTGGAACCGATTTATGATGTAGAAGTGTTCGTTCCGTCTGATAGGATGGGAGATGTGATGGGAGATCTTCAGGGACGTCGTGCCATGATTATGGGTATGAGTAGCGAAAAAGGTTTTGAGAAACTGGTTGCTAAAGTACCTTTGAAAGAAATGTCGTCTTATTCTACGGCGCTTAGCTCTCTCACGGGTGGACGTGCTTCGTTCATTATGAAATTCTCTAGTTATGAGCTTGTTCCGACGGATGTTCAAGATAAGTTAATGAAGGACTTTGAAGCTAAACAAACTGAAGAATAAGTATAAATGATAGGTGATAATTGATTGAATATTCACTATAATATTCGGTATTTATCATCTGTTAGGCATAAAGAATCAACTAAAACGTTAAAACCGCCGCCTTTTTTAAGTAAAAGGGGGCGGTTTTTGTTTAACTATGATTAATAAAGATGGAAAAACACAAGGAGAAGATTTAATTTTTTATTAAATTTGCAAACCAAAGGAGGGGTTTTATTGTTGTAGTAATCAGAATACAACCTAAATAGCTCCTTACGGTTAATTTCCGGGAAGTTCCGGTTAAATCAAGTTAATGCATTAGGAGTGTTAATTAGGGAGTGTTAATTTTGTTGCTATGAAGAAGTCAACAATTTGGATATTAGGTATTGTAATGGGGCTTTCCTTCCTTAGCTTGCTGTATTTGCAGGTAAGTTATATAGAGGAAATGATGAAAACCCGTAAGGAACAGTTTGATTCGGCTGTACGCAATAGCCTGGATCAGGTTTCCAAGGATGTGGAATATGCAGAGACCAGACGTTGGTTGATCGAAGATATTTCAGAAGCAGAAAGAAAAGCGCTGATTGCGAATAATGCTTCCATACAACAAGACAACTTGATTCAGCAAACGCAGCGGTTTACAGTGAAGTCTAAGGATGGAAAAGTATATTCGGATTTTGAGCTGAAAGTGATGACCACTAAGCCCTCCGAGCTTCCGAAGGCTATGATTTCTCCTTACAGGGGGACAAAGACCATTCCGGAAACTTCGCGTTCATTAGTGGAAGCCATCAAGAATCGGTATATGTATCAACGGGCATTACTCGATGAAGTGGCCTGGCAGATGATTTACCGGGGAAGTGACAAGTCGATTGGAGACAGAGTACGGTTTAAAGAACTGGATGACTATCTGAAATCGAGCTTATATAATAATAGTATAGATTTGCCTTATCACTTTACAGTGATCGACAAAGACGGAAGGGAAGTCTACCGTTGTGCGGATTATGAGGCAAAGGGAAGTGAAGACGCTTATCAGCAGGCATTGTTCAAGAATGACCCGCCTGCAAAAATGAGTATCTTGAAAGTGCACTTTCCGGGGAAGAAAGATTATATCTTTGACTCCATCAGTTTCATGATTCCGTCGCTGATATTTACACTGGTATTGTTAGTGACATTCATCTTTACGATTTATATCGTATTCCGGCAAAAGAAACTGACGGAAATGAAGAATGACTTTATCAATAATATGACGCACGAATTTAAAACACCGATATCTACCATTTCATTAGCAGCCCAGATGTTGAAAGATCCGGCGGTGGGAAAATCTCCACAGATGTTCCAGCATATATCGGGAGTGATTAATGATGAAACCAAGCGCTTGCGCTTCCAGGTGGAAAAGGTGCTCCAGATGTCGATGTTCGAACGTCAGAAGGCCACTTTGAAGATGAAGGAGATTGATGCGAATGAATTAATAGCAGGAGTTATCAATACCTTTGCGCTGAAAGTGGAACGGTATAATGGTAAGATAACATCGAACCTTGAGGCCACTGATCCTGTTATATTTGCAGACGAGATGCATATCACGAATGTAATCTTTAATCTGATGGATAACGCGGTGAAATATAAGAAACCGGAAGAGGATCTGGAACTGAAAGTGAGAACGTGGAATGAGTCGGGTAAACTGATGATTTCGATACAGGATAATGGTATCGGTATCAAAAAAGAGAACCTGAAAAAGATATTTGAAAAGTTCTATCGTGTACATACGGGTAATCTGCACGATGTGAAGGGCTTTGGACTGGGATTGGCTTATGTGAGAAAAATTATATTGGATCATAAGGGAACCATCCGGGCGGAAAGCGACCTGAACGTGGGAACTAAATTTATTATTGCATTACCTTTATTAAAAAATAATTGATATGGACGAGAAACTGCGTATTTTATTGTGCGAGGATGACGAAAATCTTGGCATGCTTTTAAGAGAATATCTACAGGCAAAAGGTTATTCTGCTGAGTTATATCCTGATGGAGAAGCCGGTTATAAGGCTTTCTTGAAGAATAAATATGACTTGTGCGTGTTTGACGTGATGATGCCTAAAAAAGACGGCTTCACACTGGCACAGGATGTCCGTGCAGCAAATGCTGAAATTCCTATTATCTTCCTGACGGCCAAAACGCTGAAAGAAGATATCCTGGAAGGCTTTAAAATCGGTGCGGATGATTATATCACCAAACCGTTTAGTATGGAAGAATTGACATTCAGAATTGAAGCAATCTTGAGACGTGTTCGTGGAAAGAAGAACAAAGAAAGCAATATCTATAAGATTGGTAAGTTTACTTTCGACACACAGAAACAAATTCTGTCGTCAGAAGGCAAACAAACTAAGCTGACTACCAAAGAGTCTGAACTGCTCGGATTGCTTTGCGCACATGCCAATGAGATTTTGCAACGTGACTTCGCTCTGAAAACAATCTGGATTGACGATAACTATTTCAATGCCCGTAGTATGGACGTGTATATCACGAAATTGCGTAAGCATCTGAAAGAAGACGATTCAATCGAAATTATCAATATTCACGGAAAAGGCTATAAGCTGATTACTCCGGAAGTTGAATCTTAATGATTGCGTTTGAGATAACTCTAAATAAAAAATCCCGGGAACATTCGTTTCCGGGATTTTTTATTGATTTTGCGAAATTAATCAGCGATCTTCTTATTAATAACAATATAAGAAATGAGTCCCAGTACTACAAGTACTACTGAAGTACCCAGGATGGCGTTGTTGTTTACATTTCCTGTAAAGGAACAAGCCAGCAGGATGACTACTCCGACCAAGATTAATATCAATCCTAAGTTCTTTAATAAACCTTTCATGTGTGTGTATTTTAATAGATTATAATATTCCAGTCACAAATTAAAGCATAATTCTTTAACGGGCGAAATTATTTGGATAAAAATTCCATTATAAATGCACGATTTAGTGGATTTTATGATTTGGAGAGAAGTTCTTCTATCTAATCTTTTGTATTGTAGAACACCTTTTTCAGTACCTCCTGTCCAATGCTCAATTCGTCGAGAGTGATACCGTGAAGAGCCTCTTTCAGAGTCTGTCCGGCAATGACACGCGCTTTTTCCTCCAGTTCTTTTCCGTCTTTGGTCAGATGGATCAAGTTGGTGCGGCGGTCTTTTTTATCGGAAATGCGCACAACAAGATGTTGCCGTTCCATATTATCTATCAAACGGGTCATGCTGGGCTTGTCTTTAAAAGTTGCATTACACAACTCTTGTTGCGTCACGCCGTCTTTTTCCCACAGGAAAATGAGTACCGTCCATTGTTCAGGACTGATTTCCAATCCGTTCTGACGGAAGTTACGGTACAGTTTCCGGTTGATTGCCGCAGAAACTTTGCCATTTAATATGGCAAATATAAGTCGAATGTCGAAATTAAATTGCTCTATCATGAAATTATTGTTTAAACAACTTTGCAAAGGTAAGTCTCTTCCCGGATAAATCCTATCTTCGGATACAAAAAAAGATTAAATATTTGTAGTTCAAAATAAAATGTCTAACTTTGCACCCGCATTTAAAATCAAATAATTTATTTATTTAATTAAACGAAGTATGAATCAATACGAAACCGTTTTCATTTTAACTCCCGTTTTATCTGATGTTCAGATGAAGGAAGCGGTAGAAAAATTCAAAGGCGTTCTTCAAGCTGAAGGTGCTGAGATTATTAATGAAGAAAACTGGGGACTGAAGAAATTGGCTTACCCAATTCAGAAAAAGTCTACAGGTTTTTATCAACTGATTGAGTTCAATGCAGATCCTACTGTAATTGACAAGCTGGAAATTAATTTCCGTCGTGATGAACGCGTAATCCGTTTCTTGACTTTCAAGATGGATAAGTATGCTGCTGAATACGCAGCAAAAAGAAGAAGTGTTAAATCAAACAAAAAGGAGGATTAATCATGGCACAACAAGTTCAATCAGAAATCAGATATTTAACTCCGCCGTCAGTAGACGTTAAGAAGAAAAAGTACTGCCGTTTCAAAAAGAGTGGTATTAAGTATATCGACTACAAAGATCCTGAATTCTTGAAGAAATTCTTGAATGAACAAGGAAAAATCCTTCCGCGTCGTATTACAGGTACTTCTTTGAAGTTCCAACGTCGTATCGCGCAGGCTGTGAAGAGAGCTCGTCACTTGGCATTGCTGCCTTATGTAACTGACATGATGAAATAAGAAGGAGGAAAAGTATGGAAATTATATTGAAAGAAGACGTAGTAAACTTGGGTTATAAGAACGATATCGTAAACGTGAAATCCGGATACGGTCGTAATTATCTGATCCCGACTGGAAAAGCTATCATCGCTTCTCCTTCTGCAAAGAAAATGTTGGCTGAAGAACTGAAACAGCGCGCTCACAAACTTGAGAAAATCAAGAAAGATGCTGAAGCTATGGCTGCTAAGTTGGAAGGCGTTTCTTTGACTATCGCAACTAAAGTTAGCTCAACCGGTACTATCTTCGGTTCTGTTGGTAACATCCAGATTGCTGAAGCATTGTCTAAACTGGGTCATGAAGTTGACAGAAAGATCATCGTTGTAAAAGACGCTGTGAAAGAAGTTGGTAGCTACAAGGCTATCGTTAAGCTTCACAAGGAGGTTTCGGTAGAAATTCCTTTCGAGGTAGTTGCTGAATAAGAGCAAATTTACTTCATATATGAAAAGCGATTTGTTCTGAACGAATAAATCGCTTTTTTTTGTTATCTTTGCTATTACTATTATGAAATTCAACTATTGTTTTCTAAAGAAGAGGTTTTTGCTTCTGCTGATTGCTTTGGGAATTGGCAGTGTTCTTTATGCAAATAATGAGTTGAAACTATTGACTGATTCTTTGCGTAGAGTGATAGATGAAAAACACGTCTTTGTTAAAGAGAAAGAGGATCGGATAAACCGGATAAAATGTATGTTGAGAAGTCCCGGTTTGACTCTTGAAGGAGAATATAGAATCAATCTACGGTTATATAATGAATATAAAAAGTTTCATATTGATTCAGCCATCCATTATGTTGATCGCAATATTGAGATTTCCCGCCAGTTGAATAGACCTTATTTCACCAACCAGTCGTCTTTACATCTTAGCCTTTTATATTCGATGTGTGGCAGGTTCCGCGAAGCGGAGATTATTTTGAAAAGTATAAAGACTTCAGAACTTCCCAGAGATTTATTAATAAACTATTATCAAACTTATTCCAGCTTTTGGGGACACTATTCGATTTCTGTCGCCAATAATCTGTATGGCAAGCAGCAGGCTGCTTACCAGGATTCGTTGTTTGCCCTCATTGACCACACTTCTTGGGATTATCGAATGTCCCAGGCTTCTTATTATATTTGGCGTGATACGCTGAAATCGAAAGAAATTTATAAAGAACTGCTGGAGATTGAGGAAGTGGGGACGCCCAATTATGCTATGATAACTCATTCATATTCTAGGTTATGTCACCATCAGAAAAAGTATGATGAAGAAAAAAAATATTTGATGTTGTCGGCAATAGCCGATACCCGGAATGCTACGCGGGAAAATGCATCCCTGCAATCTCTTGCATTGATAGCTTATGATGAACAGAATTTAGCTGATGCCTTTAAATTTACACAGTCTGCTATCGATGACGTTATATCTTCCGGTATTCATTTCCGTGCCATCGAAATTTATAAATTTAATTCTATTATTAATACAGCTTATCAGGCGGAGCAGGCCAGATCACGGTCGCATCTGACTACTTTTCTTATTTCTACAAGTATTATCCTTTTTCTTTTAGTCCTGTTGGTGCTTTTCATCTATATTCAGATGAAAAAGACGTTGAAAATAAAACAGGCATTGGCACAGAGTAATGAGGAACTTTTGCGATTGAACAACAAACTGAATAGCATGAACAGCCAGCTGAATGATACAAATAATCAGTTGTGCGAAATTAATAGTATAAAAGAGTATTACATAGCCGAATTCTTTGATGTCTGTTTTAGTTATATCCATAAAATGGAGAAATATCAGAATATGCTGTATAAAATAGCTATTAATAAATACTATGATGAACTGATTAAGAAGCTAAAATCATCTGCGCTTATTGATGAAGAGCTTGGCGCTTTATACACTCGTTTTGATAAGGTCTTTTTGGGTCTGTATCCCACTTTTGTATCTGATTTTAACGCTCTGTTGAAAGATGAAGAGAAAATTATTTTAAAACCGGACGCTTTATTGAATAGGGAACTTCGTATTTATGCTTTATTACGCTTGGGTATTACGGATAGTGGAAAGATAGCGAACTTTCTCCGTTGCTCTACAAGTACGGTTTATAATTATCGTACGAAAATGAGAAATAAGGCAGCCGTCGACAGGGATGAATTTGAGAATGAAATTATGAAAATTAGTTCAACACAAGAGACATAATTATTATTTTAACATTATAATACTTTCCAAATCATCTACATTTTTTTGATGTGTCAAGTTAGCTAAGTTGTTGATTAATAGTAAAAAATGCTATTTTTATATCTACATAAAGTAGTGTAAGTCAAATAAGCCGTTATTTATTTAGCTAGATTTGCAATATCAGTTTTTAGCTCATCAGTTTGGTAGTTAGAAGTTGATGTTTTATCTATTATTTGTACTTAAATTCACTATGTTTAATTATGAACACGCAATCTTCAGTAAACACGAGAATTAAAGTTGGAATTATCGGTTTTGGTAGGATGGGAAGATTCTACTGGGAAGCGATGACTAAAAGTGATCGGTGGAATATTGCTTATATTTGTGATACTAATCCGGCATCACGTCAGTTAGCCAAGAAGCTTTCTCCTAACTCTATTATATTAGAAGATAATCAAAAGATTTTTGAGGATGAAAGTGTGCAGGTAGTCGGGCTTTTCACTTTGGCTGACTCGCGGATGGAACAAATAGAAAAAGCTATTCGTTACGGTAAACACATTATTTCAGAAAAACCAGTTGCAGATACAATGGAAAATGAGTGGAAAGTTGTAGAAATGACAGAAAACACAAATCTCATTTCTACGGTAAACTTGTATCTGCGAAATTCCTGGTATCATAATTTAATGAAGGAATATATCCAGCAAGGGGAAATCGGAGAGTTGGCTATTATTCGTATTTGTCACATGACTCCCGGCTTGGCACCAGGTGAAGGTCATGAGTATGAGGGACCTGCTTTCCATGATTGCGGAATGCATTATGTAGATATTACCCGTTGGTATGCAGGATGTGATTATAGAACATGGAATGCCCAGGGAGTGAATATGTGGAACTATAAAGATCCTTGGTGGGTGCAATGTCACGGAACTTTTCAAAATGGGGTCGTTTTTGATATTACCCAAGGATTTGTTTATGGGCAATTATCTAAAGACCAGACACATAATTCGTATGTAGATATTATAGGTACAAAAGGGGTTGTGCGTATGACGCATGACTTCAATACTGCTGTTGTCGACCTACACGGTGTCAATCAGACCATCCGTGTAGAGAAACCTTTTGGCGGCAAGAATATAGACGTGTTGTGTGACCTGTTTGCTGATTCGGTAGAAACCGGAAAACGCAGTTCACGATTACCGCTAATGCGCGATTCGGCTATTGCATCCGAATATGCATGGACATTCTTGAAAGATACCCGCAAACACGATTTGCCCGCTATTGGTAATTTGCGCACTTTGGAGCAAATACGCGAACGAAGAAAAAACATGAAAAATGGATATGGATTGTTGCACGGCAACCTTCCAAAGATTATTAACCCTTAAACAAATAAAATCATGTCAAACATTTCGAGGAGAAAATTTCTCAAAACGGGAGCCGCTGCTTTAGCAGGTATAACCATTGCTCCTAGTACAATTTTAGGTATGAGTCACGGGCATGTGTCGCCTACTGACAAATTAAATCTTGCAGCTGTGGGTATTGGTGGCATGGGACATGCCAACATTAATCACGTAAAGGGCACTGAAAATATTGTAGCTCTTTGTGATGTGGATTGGAAGTACGCAAAAGGCGTGTTCGACGAATTCCCCAAGGCTAAAAAATACTGGGACTATCGTAAGATGTATGATGAAATGGGTAAATCTATCGACGGTGTGATTATCGCAACTGCCGACCATACTCATGCTATTATCACTGCTGACGCAATGACAATGGGAAAACATGTATATTGTCAGAAACCATTGACCCACTCTGTTTATGAATCTCGTTTGTTGACAAAACTGGCTGCATCAACGGGCGTGGTCACCCAAATGGGTAATCAAGGGGCATCGGATGAAGGTACGGATTTAGTATGTGAATGGATTTGGAATGGTGAAATCGGTGACGTAACGAAAGTAGAATGTGCAACAGACCGTCCTATTTGGCCTCAAGGATTGAATGTTCCTGAAAAGGTTGATAAAATTCCTAGCACATTGAATTGGGATTTGTTTACAGGTCCTGCTAAAATGAATCCTTACAATGCTATTTATCATCCTTGGAACTGGCGTGGATGGTGGGATTACGGAACAGGTGCATTGGGTGATATGGCTTGTCATATTTTGCATCAGCCGTTTAAAGCATTGAAATTGCAGTATCCTACCAAAGTGGAAGGTTCATCGACATTATTGTTGAATGCTTGTGCTCCACAGGCACAACACGTGAAAATGATTTTCCCTGCTCGTGAAAATATGCCGAAAGTAGCTATGCCTGAAGTGGAAATACATTGGTATGATGGCGGTATGATGCCAGAACGTCCGAAAGGATTCCCAGAAGGAAAACAACTGATGCAGAGCGGTGGTGGTTTGACTATTTTCCACGGAACAAAAGATACATTGATTTGCGGATGTTATGGACAGAATCCTTGGTTGCTTTCAGGTCGTAAACCAAATGCACCGAAGGTTTGCCGTCGTGTTCCTAAAGCAATGAATGGTGGTCACGAAATGGATTGGGTACGTGCATGTAAAGAAGATAAATCTAATCGTATCATGACTAAATCTGACTTCTCAGAAGCCGGACCTATGAATGAAATGGTAGCAATGGGTGTATTGGCTATTCGTTTGCAAGCTCTGAATAAGACTCTCGAGTGGGATGGAGCTAACATGTGTTTTACAAATATCGGTGATAACGAAACCATTCGTACTGTTATCAAAGACGGATTCAAGATTCATAATGGTCATCCTACATTTGATAAGACATGGACAGATCCGATCAATGCAAAACAGTTTGCGGCTGAATTAGTGAAACATAATTATCGTGAAGGCTGGAGACTGCCTGATATGCCAAGATAAAAGTAGATTAAAAATTAAAGATTAAAAATTAAATAGTTGATATCATGAAAAAAGTATTTTATCCATTAGCTTGTTGTTGTCTTGCTGCAGGCGTTTTCGCTTCTTGCGGTGGTCAGAAGAAAGCAAATGCTCCGGAAGAGCAAAAAGTTGCGTTGACTTACTCTAAATCATTGAAAGCGGCAGAAACAGATAGCTTGAATTTGCCTGTTGATGAAAATGGTTATATCACAATCTTTGATGGCGAAACATTTAACGGATGGCGTGGTTATGGAAAAGACCGTGTTCCTTCTAAATGGACAATTGAAGACGGTTGTATCAAATTCAACGGTTCTGGTGGCGGTGAAGCTCAAGACGGTGATGGTGGTGACCTGATTTTTGCTCACAAGTTTAAAAACTTCGAACTGGAGATGGAGTGGAAGGTTTCTAAAGGTGGTAACTCCGGTATTTTCTATTTAGCTCAGGAAGTTACATCGAAAGATAAAGACGGTAATGATGTGCTTGAACCTATTTATATTTCCGCACCTGAATATCAGGTATTGGACAATGCCAATCATCCGGATGCAAAATTGGGTAAGGACAACAATCGTCAGTCAGCTTCTTTGTATGACATGATTCCGGCAGTTCCTCAAAACTCTAAACCGTTTGGCGAATGGAACAAGGCTAAGATTATGGTTTATAAAGGTACAGTTGTTCACGGACAAAACGATGAAAACGTACTTGAATATCATTTGTGGACAAAACAATGGACTGATATGTTGCAAGCAAGTAAGTTCAGTGAAGAAAAATGGCCTTTGGCATTTGAATTGCTGAATAATTGCGGTGGCGAAAATCACGAAGGTTTCATTGGTTTGCAAGATCACGGTGACGATGTTTGGTTCCGCAACATCCGCGTGAAAGTTTTGGACTAATCGAATAGCAATAAAGAAAGGCACGGGTTACGTGTATTTCACGTTTTTTTTGAATGGCGATTGCCATGGAGTAACCGTGAAGTCTGTGTAATCCGTGCCTGTTTTTTTCTATGTAAACCTGAATAATTGTAACCCACTAATATCTATTATATGAAAACTAGAATTTATATCTGTGCATTGGCTGCTCTTTTCATGATTCCACTGGCAGTAACGGCACAAACCAAGAAAAAAGCTAAAAAAGAAGTAGCAATTCAGCTCTATTCTGTCAGAGATATATTAAACAAGGTAGACAACAAAAATGGTAAGTGTGACCCCACTTATACTGCTCTTCTGAAGAAATTGGCAAACATGGGATATACCGGTGTTGAAGCAGCCAATTATAACAACGGTAAATTTTATGACCGTACTCCCCAACAATTTAAGAAAGATGTCGAATCGGCAGGATTAAAAGTCTTGTCTTCACATTGTACAAGACAATTGTCTAAAGAAGAATTGGCTTCCGGCGACTATTCAAAGTCACTTGAATGGTGGGATCAATGTATTGCCGATCACAAAGCTGCCGGTATGAAATATATTGTAGCTCCGTGGATGGATGTACCTAAGACACTCAAGGATTTAGAAACATATTGTGCATATTATAATGAAATAGGCAAGCGTTGCAAACAACAAGGTTTGTCGTTCGGATATCACAATCACGCTCATGAATTTCAGAAGGTAGAAGATAAAGTGATGTATGATTATATGTTAGAACATACGAATCCTGAATATGTTTTCTTCCAGATGGACCTTTATTGGGTAGTTCGCGGACAAAACAGTCCTGTTGATTATTTTAATAAATATCCCGGTCGCTTCCAGATATTCCATGTGAAAGATCACAGAGAGATTGGACAAAGTGGAATGGTCGGTTTTGATGCTATCTTTAAGAATGCAAAAACTGCAGGCGTTAATTATCTCGTTGCTGAAATCGAAAAGTATAGTGTTCCGGTAGAGGAAAGTGTAGAAGAAAGTCTGGATTATTTATTGAACGCTCCCTTTGTGAAAAGTTCATACGCTAAATAACGTGTGGCTTGCTAAAATAAAGGCATAAAAAAAAGTCTGTGCATGCTTTCGCATGGCAGACTTTCAATTCTCTCTAGCTGTTTCTGAATTATTCAGCTACAGTTTCAGTTGCAGTGCTATCAGCATTCAAAGAATCTGCTGCTGCGGCTGCTGCTTGTTCAGCTTCAAGAGCTGCTGCTTCTACTGCTGCGATTGAGTCAGCGATACGGATAGAATCTGCAGTTGCTTTTGCTGCGTCAGCTGCTTTGTTACCACATGATGCGAATGATACTGCTACGATAGCTACGGCCATCAAAACTAATTTTTTCATTTTCTTTGCTTTTTAAAAACGTAATACAATCAATTGCTTTATTAAAACGATGCAAAGGTATGTACTTTTTCAATATGTTGTTCTCGAAACGCCAACTTTTTTTATATTTTTTTTTGTAACTGGCCACTTTTCTCCCCTTTTTATATGTTTTAGAACATGCTAATCGACAGCAATACTGTTATATAAGTATCTTTTTATGCTTCTTTTGGGCGTTTTTTCAAATTCAGTAGGGTAGAGTTGGATCTTGCTGATTTTCTCATAAGCGGCTACGTTGCTGTTCAGGTTCTTAAGATTTTCATCCATGATTGTTTTCAGGTTATCCGGATTATTTAATCCGAGAGAATCCAACGCTTCGTAATCGGCATAAACAAGTGCCACTAATTTTTTATTGCGTTCGATAACAAGACTTTCGAGAATGAAAGGCAGGTTATTCAGTTTGGTTTCCAACTCTTCGGGGAAGATATTCTGTCCGCTAGAACTTAAGATCATAGTTTTGAGTCGTCCCCGGATGAAAATATTTCCGTTGCTGTCCATGGAACCGAGGTCACCGGTACGTAGCCAGCCGTCCTGCGTGAATACTTCCTGTGTTGCTTCCTGGTTCTTGTAGTAGCCCACCATCACATTTTCTCCCCGAACCTGGATTTCTCCGGTTTCTGCTTCCGGGGTTTCCTTATAGATACGTGCTTCCATTATATCTAGAATCTTTCCGGAAGAACCTAGTACAAATTCATCCCAGGGGGCGTAGCTGATAAGCGGACCGCATTCTGTCATTCCATAACCGATGGTAAAAGGGAATTTGATTTTGTAGAAGAATTCTTCTACTTCCTTATCCATAGCGGCGCCACCGATAATGATCTCTTTAAACCGTCCTCCCAGTGCATCAATCAGTCTTTTACGTATCTGGTTGTAGATTTGGGTGTCGAGCAGAGGGATATTGAGTGCCCACTTCATACCTTTTTTATTAATGAGTGGCTGGATAATATTCTTATATATCTTTTCAATCACTAGCGGGACAGTAATAATAAGGTTAGGTTTCACTTCCTCAAAAGCTTTCATTATAATTTTAGGAGAAGGCGTTTTTCCAAGCAAAGTGACATGGGTGCCGACAGCCGTTGCTGTCAGAAAGTCGAATGCGCAACCGTATGCGTGGGCGAGGGGAAGGAAAGAAAGCACTTTATCCCCTTTTTTAAGGAGTTCGGTACGAATACCGAAAGTGACATTGCCGGCAAGATTGTTTCCTGTCAGCATCACACCCTTACTGAAACCGGTGGTTCCGGAAGTGTAATTTAACAGCATCACTTTGTCATTGGATAAAGTGGTGTACTGAACATCTTCACGGGTAAATCCTTTCGGATACAAAGCATGCATCTCTTTATCGGTATTTTTCAGAAACTTCTGTATGGTTTCCCCGTCACGTTGATAAAGACACCGGAAATCAGTCAATGAGAATACTCCCCGTAGTCCCGTTAATTTTTCCTCTTCCAAATTCTCCCAAATGCTGTCGCTGGTGAACAGGAATACAGATTCGGAATGATTGACGATATGATGAACGTCATTAGGCGTAAAATCTTGAAGGATAGGGACAATGATCGCTCCGTATGTGATCGTTGCCATATAGGCGATGCACCAATGAGCGTTATTTTTGCCGATAACTGAAATCTTATCTCCTCTGCGAAGGCTACAATGTTTGAATAACAGATGTAAACGGGCGATTTTTTCAGCTACCTCACCGTATGTGTATTGGGTATCTTCTCCATAATCAGTATAACAAGGCAGATCCCAATTCTCACGAAAACTATTTTCGTATAGTTTAATGAAATTCTCTTTAATCATTGCACGTTTTTTAGTGAATTGTGCAAAAATAGGAATAAACTTTCGTATCCTAAAGTGTTTTACTGATAATAATGTGTAACTTTGCAAAGTTAATGTGTTTATAACAGCTTATGATAGATACCACTGTATTTCAAAATAAGACAGCCGTTTATTATACTTTAGGCTGCAAATTAAATTTTTCAGAGACTTCAACTATCGGTAAAATCCTGCGTGAGGCAGGAGTCCGGACTGCGCGCAAAGGAGAGAAAGCAGATATCTGTGTGGTAAATACCTGTTCGGTGACAGAGATGGCGGATAAGAAATGCCGGCAAGCCATCCACCGCTTGGTAAAGCAGCATCCCGGTGCTTTTGTGGTAGTGACCGGATGTTATGCGCAATTGAAGCCTGGCGACGTGGCAAAGATAGATGGAGTAGATGTAGTGCTGGGAGCGGAACAGAAGGGAGAGTTACTTCAATATCTGGGCGACCTCCAAAAGCATGAAAAAGGAGAGGCTATCACTACTACAACCAAAGATATCCGTTCGTTTTCTCCCTCGTGTTCACGGGGAGACCGTACTCGTTTCTTCTTGAAGGTGCAGGATGGATGCGATTACTTCTGTTCATATTGCACGATTCCTTTTGCCCGCGGGCGAAGTCGTAACGGGACTATTGCTTCCATGGTTGAGCAGGCCGGGCAGGCAGCTGCTGAAGGCGGAAAAGAAATCGTTCTGACCGGAGTGAATATCGGAGATTTTGGTAAAACAACAGGAGAGAGTTTCTTTGATCTGGTAAAAGCATTGGATCAGGTAGAGGGAATCGAACGTTATCGTATTTCTTCCATAGAACCCAATCTGTTGACTGATGAGATTATCGAGTTTGTGTCTCATTCCCGTAGTTTTATGCCTCATTTTCATATCCCTTTGCAATCCGGTTGCGATGAAGTTTTGCAGTTAATGCGCCGTCGTTACGACACTGCTCTTTTTGCTTCGAAAGTGAAGAAGATAAAAGAGGTGATGCCGGATGCTTTTATCGGAGTGGACGTGATTGTGGGAACTCGTGGAGAAACACCCGAATACTTTGAACAGGCTTATCAGTTTATTGATGGTCTGGATGTGACGCAGTTGCATGTGTTTAGCTATTCCGAACGTCCTGGAACGCAAGCCTTAAAAATAGAATATGTGGTTTCTCCGGAAGAGAAGCATCAGCGTAGTCAGCGTCTGTTGGCACTATCGGATCAAAAGACACAGGCTTTTTATGCACGTCATATCGGGCAGACAATGCCGGTATTGATGGAAAAATCGAAAGCTGGTGCTCCGATGCATGGATTTACGGAGAATTATATTCGTGTAGAGGTGGAAAGTGATGACTCGCTGGATAATCAGGTAATTAATGTACGTCTGGGAGAGTTTAATGAGGAGATGACAGCACTTAAAGGTACAATTTTGATATAAGTATGAGATCAAAACTTATCTATTGGTTGGTATACAGTGGAATGTGGCTGTTTTCAGCTCTTCCGTTCCGGGTTTTATATATGCTTTCGGATTTTAATTATCTGCTGATGTATCGTGTTGGAAAATATCGTCGGAAAGTAGTTCGGGGAAATCTATTGAGATCATTTCCGGAAAAAACTGATGCGGAGAGATTACAGATAGAACGCAAGTTTTATCGCTATTTGTCGGATTATATGCTTGAAGATTTGAAATTGTTGCATATGTCTGCCGAAGAACTTTGTGAGAGAATGACTTATAAGAATACGGAACAATATCTTGAACTGACAGAAAAGTATGGAGGTATTATAGTAATGATTCCTCATTATGCCAATTATGAGTGGTTGATAGGCATGGGAGCAATCATGAAACCGGGGGATGTTCCCGTACAGGTTTATAAACCGTTGAGGGATAAATATTTGGATGAGTTGTTTAAACGTATTCGTTCTCGTTTCGGGGGGTATAATATTCCGAAACATTCTACAGCCCGTGAAATTATTAAGCTCAAACATGATGGAAAAAAGATGGTAGTCGGTTTGATTACTGATCAATGGCCCAGTGGATATGATAAATATTGGACTACCTTTTTAGGACAGGAAACTGCTTTTCTGAATGGTGCGGAGCGAATTGCCAAAATGATGAATTTCCCTGTTTTCTATTGTGAGCTTAGTAAGAAGCGCAGAGGATACTGTGAAGCGGAGTTCAAGTTAATGACGGAAACACCGAAAGAAACAAGAGAAGGAGAAATCACGGAAATGTTTGCTCATAGATTAGAACAGACGATTCGTAAAGAACCGGCATATTGGTTGTGGTCTCATAAACGTTGGAAAATGACTCGTGAAGAAGCTGACCGATTAGAAGAGAAAGAATTGAACAAGAAGAAGGAATAACAATGAAAGTTTCAGTTGTAATTTTAAATTGGAACGGATGTGATATGCTCCGTACTTTTCTTCCGTCCGTCGTCCGGTATTCGGAAGGGGAGGGGATCGAGGTCTGTGTGGCTGACAATGGTTCTACGGACGCTTCCGTTACTTTGCTTCAACAGGAATTTCCTTCTGTCAGAACGATTGTTCTCGATCAGAATTATGGCTTTGCGGATGGATATAATTTAGCATTGCAGCAGGTCGACGCAGAATATGTAGTTCTTTTGAATTCGGATGTCGAGGTGACGGAGCATTGGTTGGAACCAATGATTGCTTATCTTGATAAGCATCCGGAGGTAGCTGCTTGTCAGCCGAAGATACGAAGCCAGCGGCAAAAAGAATATTTTGAATATGCCGGAGCAGCCGGTGGCTTTATTGATAAATACGGTTATCCTTTTTGTAGGGGGCGTATTATGGGAGTTGTGGAGAAAGACGAAGGTCAGTATGATACGGTAATTCCTGTTTTCTGGGCCACGGGGGCAGCGTTGTTTATCCGGCGCACTGATTATGTGAATGTCGGAGGATTGGATGGACGTTTCTTTGCTCACATGGAAGAAATAGATTTGTGCTGGCGACTCCGTTCGCGGAATCGTGAGATTGTCTGTGTACCTCAAAGCATTGTCTATCATGTGGGGGGAGCTACTCTTAAAAAAGAGAATCCTCATAAGACTTTTCTTAATTTCCGTAATAATCTTGTCATGCTCTATAAGAATCTTCCACAGGAGGAGTTAAATAAAGTGATGCGTATCCGGACCTGTCTCGATTATCTGGCGGCGTTCAATTTCTTGTTGCAAGGGCACTGGGATAATGCTAGTGCTGTGATGCGTGCGCGGAAAGAGTATAAACGATTATGTCCGTCGTTTTCTTTATCCCGTGAAGAGAATATGAGAAAAAAAACTTTGAATCCGATACCTGAACGGACAAAAAGTAGTATCTTGTGGCAGTTTTATGCGAGGGGATGCAAACGATTCTCTCAATTGTCGGATTTAAAAGGATAGCAAATGAAATCAAAGGTTAGAAGAGGCATCGGGCTGGTAGCGCATGATGCAATGAAAAAAGACCTCATCGAATGGGTACTGTGGAACTCGGAACTGTTGATGGGTAATAAATTCTACTGTACAGGTACTACGGGTACTTTGATATTGGAAGCATTGAAGGAGAAACATCCTGATGAAGAGTGGGATTTTACGATTTTAAAATCAGGTCCGTTAGGTGGTGACCAACAGATGGGATCACGTATTGTGGATGGGCAGATTGATTATCTCTTCTTCTTCACGGACCCTATGACATTGCAACCGCATGATACGGATGTAAAAGCATTAACCCGTTTGGCCGGTGTAGAAAATATTGTTTTTTGTTGTAACCGTTCTACGGCGGACCATATAATTTCCAGTCCGTTATTTATGGATCCTGATTACGAACGCATTCATCCGGACTATTCCAGCTATACAAAACGTTTCCAGGATAAACCTGTGGTGACGGAAGCTGTCGAATCGGTAAATAGAAGAAAAAAGAAGAGAAAATAAGCCGGTAGTTTACGGCTGTGAAAATAGAAGCAGATCTTGCTTAAAAAAGGAATGCAGATGATACGGATTACTTTATTAATATCGTATTATCTGCATTTCGTCATTTATGTTTCATTTCTAGCTGTGATTATCTTATTTCTTGCTGCAGTGTAGCTCAATTCCTGCGGACTCTATATCTGCTCCCATCGGTGGGTTTCGTTTGGAAAGCCGGAGTTCGATTTCTTCAATACAGGGGAATTGGTCAAAGAGTTTTTGTATAATCCGTCCGCTAACGTGTTCCAGCAATTTCGAGGGAACAGCCATTTCATTTTTTATCACTTGATGTACTTCGGCATAGTTGACGGTGTCGGTAACTTCATCTGTCTGGGCAGCTTTGCTGATATCTACTTTCAGTTTCAGGTCAATGAGATATTCATTCCCAATCAGATTTTCTTGCGGTGCGACTCCATGATAGGCGTAACAACGAATTTCTTTCAAAAGGATATAGCTACTATTTATCTTCATATACTGTCTTTTTAGTGTGATCTTGTTTGACTTTTAACAGGTCTTTCTGTGCAACCATTTGTGGAATCACTTTAAGAAAGACGGGTGTGAGCAGAAGGCAGATGCTTAATGTTATAAGCAGAAGTGCGCTTGCTTGTGCCCAACTATTGTGAATATAACGGCTGACTAATGGACCTAAAAAATGAAGTATCGGTCCATGAATACTCAAGGTGATGATTGAATATCGTCCCAAGTAAGAAACAACCTTTATCTTTTTCACTTTTTTGCAAAGTAACATAATCATAAATATTCCTGCAAACGCAGCGATATATACTTGAAAAATATTTCCCGTATAATTGTTGGTACGCATACCCAATGTGGTAGCGGTAAAGTACATTACCACCAGTGCCAATACAATAAAAACCGGTATCAGTTTGTCGAAACGATGGCTGGGATATAGAAAGAAATTATACCGTCGGATCCAGAAACCGGCCACATAGAAGGGGAGGGCAGTCATAGAAACATCTATATACAGGGGTAACTCTATCTGTAATTTTCCGAGATAAAATCCTGCGCAACCAATCAGGATTGTCACAGCGAACATGACAGGCAGATGCTTTTCGCGCAGAAAGTGAATTAGATAAAATAGGATGTTGCAATTGAATAATGCGAGTAGAAACCAGATCGGTGGATTGAACTTGATAAGGTCGTGTCCATGAAATACAACCAAGAGTTCATTCCACGACACAGGCAGTTGAAACACCCCCGGAGCAATCTTCCAAACAATGTATTTCATTAGAAATGCACTTAGATAGAAGAAAAGAAAAGGAATAATCAATTTGTTTATTTTTCGTAGGATGAATCCGAGCAGGCCTTCGTATGATTTGAAAAACACTCCCGAGATAAAGAAGTAAAGCGGCATGCGGAAACAGGATAACATCGAATTCGTATCCAGTTGTTCGAAGGCCCCTCCAACGTGTGCCATTACCACAAGGATAATGCAGACTCCTTTGGTTAAGTCCACAAAATCAATACGTCTGCTCTGGTTGCCTTCCATTATCTCTTTTAATTTCTCTTTTTCGGCGCAAAGATACTTTATAAATCGGAATAAAAAGAGGAACATTGAAAAAATAAACGAATGATGCGAAAAGCGAAAAAGTATGATATATAGTAATGATATTATTGCGAAAAAAACGGTTGACTATGTTTTGAAACTCCTTATTTTACCTCTGTTATCAATATATCCTTGAAAAACGAATGACGCGGATCACATAGATTTTTAGCGTTCTTAATCTAGTGTTATCCGCGTCGGTAGTGTCCGGAAAATATCCTTTTTGAAAGTTACTTGTATCTTTTATTCTATTTATTCGGATCTCTTCCTGTGTATTTAATCAATTCGCTAATCTTATCATTAAGTGTTTTTGCTTTCATCAACTGTTCCAGAGTGAGATGCATCCGGTATCTCCAGTAGTTTCGTGGATTGGATGGAACATTAATTCGCTCTTCCGTCACATTCGGATTTCTCCATTTCCCGTCTATCGATAACCAATCCTGGAAAGACAAGATACAGAGAATGGAATTACTGTTGAGATGGTTGCGTACGATTTCCTCGCACAACTCCGGGGTGGCAGTTGTCGGTGCAACTCCGTAATGTCCTAACGTTGCATTATAGTAACGTTGGGTCTGTTGATAATCTTCTTCCCACCAGCCACGCAACGTAGACATATCGTGAGTGGAGATTGTGCAGACAGACCGGTACGGATACTCATTTAAATGCCCGAATTCATGCATTGGATTCTTAGGCATTCGCTGAATTTCCAGACTAAGAATCCGGAGATCATTCATCACCGACGACACACAAGCAGGAATCATCCCCAAATCTTCTCCACAAACCAACATGCGGGTTGACTGTGTCAGTTGAGGTAACTTCTTCATTGCTTGTTGATACCAGAACTCGTTGTGCCGATGATAATAATACTGGTCGTATAGTTTGTTAAACGCATTTTTATCTTCTTCGTTCAGCGACCGGAATACGAAATCTCGTTGCACACCGATGCGCGGGTGGTATTTACCTTCTTCTTTCTTATCCGCAACAAATAAGACGTTACTGATTAATGAATAAAGCCCTTCCCGAATCCATACACTATCTTCATCATTTCTACCGGCAAAGAATTGTTCTACCTCCCGTTGTGTTTCGAATCCCGGTTTCATCCGATAAAGTCCGGAGTCATCAACCAATTGAAGAAAGTCCTGTTTGACTAAATGGGTATGCGGTCCGAACAACTGTCCGAGGAAAGATTCATGGATGAATGGTAGCAGATATTCATCCCGGAACGTTAGACCATAACTTTCGATTTCTTCCCGGCTCATCGGTAAAGAAGGATCAAACTGACCTAACAATCCGTGTACAGCGTGCATTGGTATTTCCCAAATACGGAAGAAACCGAGGATATGATCGATCCGGTAAGCATCGAAGTATTCCGCCATTTTCTGAAAACGCTTCATCCACCAGCGGTATCCGTCTTTTTCCATGACATCCCAGTTGTATGTGGGGAATCCCCAGTTTTGCCCGTTGATCGAGAAATCATCGGGCGGAGCACCCGCTTGTCCGTCGAGATTGAAGTAATGGGGTTCTGTCCAGGCTTCCACGCTGTTGCGGCTGATGCCAATCGGAATATCCCCCTTTAATACGACACCGTGTTGGCGGGCATATTCGGTTGCAGACAACAACTGCAGGTGCAAATGATACTGGATATAATAATACAACGAGATGTGCGGATAATCTGCCGTTCCCGGTTGGCACATTTTTTCTATATCTTCCGCTTGGTAAACAGAGTGTCGCGGCCATTGGCGGAAATTGGGCGTTTTGTAGGCATCGCGCAGATAACTAAAGACTGCATAAGGTTGCAGCCATTCCTTGTTCGTTTCAAAGAAATCTTTGAAACCTTTGGAAGTCAATACCTTTTCTCCTTCCTGTCGGAACAGTAAGTTAAAAAACTCCCATTTAGTTTGGTTGACCGCTTCGTAGTCAATAGCAGGGAGGCTGTTCAGTTCCTTTTGTTTCTTGCTGAATTTCGATGCCGCTTCTTTATCTTTCAGAGTTCCCATTTGCCTGATATCCGCATACATCGGATGGAAAGCATAAATAGAAATGCTGTTATAAGGATAAGAGTCCGTCCATGCATGAGTCATGGTGGTGTCGTTGACCGGTAAAATCTGAATAACTTTCTGGCGAGTATTTACTGCCCAGTCGACCATACGTTTCAAATCGCCGAAATCACCTACTCCGAAACTTTTCTCTGATTTTAAAGAAAATACGGGTATAGCGATTCCTGCCCCTTTCCATGCGGGAATGTCGAAATAAACATATCGGTCGGAAATCACGAGCGTTTCGTTGGTCTTCAGTTCCGGGTCTGCCAGATAGCGGTTAGGGTTTTTCTCCCAGCAGTCTGCTTTCTTTTCCTGTTTGTTGTAGAGGATGAATTTATATTCCAGCGGATATTTTAGTTTGCTGGCGTCCAGCTCTACCTGCCATTCCGGGAAATTGGTATCACTCATCAACACCGCTTTCTCCGGGTCCCAGTGACCTAATGATTTCTGGTTGCCACAAATTGCCAGGCAATAATCTTTGTTGATACGTGGGGCGTAGGCCTTGATAACCAGTCCCTTCTTATAACTTTGCGGGATATTCTCTTTTTCAGGATGTGCTAGTAAGGCTTCTGTAAAAGCAGAACTATAAAGATACAGTTGTTCCGGGATATTTTTCCAGCAATCATTGATTCTGTATATCTTCCTGGAACTGCCTGATAAGAAAATAGATCTCGAAAAACTGTCCCATTCCTTGCGGATAACTATTCCGTTTTGCTCTATCTGATAGCTATAATTGATGGTCATCCCTTCTTGAGGGACTTCAAGCTCAAGTTCTGCCGTCCAATAGATACCATCGGTGGTGTGTAAAGGAATTGATTCCGGAAATAAGCCGGAAATCCTTACTTCTTCTCCCCAATTGGTGCGGTATTCAATATTAAATGATAGAATCATATATATTAGATTTTGATTGTATATGTAAGACACTGCAAGTATAAGACATTTTTTTGAATAAAAAATAAAAGGAGCCGCACCGGACTCCTTTTAATCTTTTGTTTATATATTAATTAACATACGTAGGACTATTATCCACATCTGGAAGCGCCGCAAGTAGTACAAATCAGACAGCCTTCCTGATAAACCAATGTCTCGTTGCCACAGTTCGGGCACTTCTTACCTTTGGCTTCCGTTCCATCCTGAATATACTTCTTCAATGCACGTTCTACACCGTTTTTCCAAGTGTTGATACTTTCACTGTTCAATTGCAGAGAGCCAACCAGTTTGATAACCTGTTCAATCGGCATCCGGTAGCGAAGCACGCCGGAAATCAATTTTGCATAGTTCCAGTATTCCTTGTTGAACTTCTCTGACAATCCTTCAATGGTCGTCTTATATCCGCGTTTGTTCTCGAATTGGAAGTCGTAACGTTTGGTACCGTCTTCATCCACATTTTTGATGATACGTCCGCAAGTTACGCTCTTAGGCAGCAAGATACCTTCGTCGTCATCTTGCAAACCAGTGAATATTTCATAAGGGTGTCCGTCCAATAATCCGACAAAAGCTACCCATTTTTCCTTGTTGTTCTGGAAACGGACAACGTCTGCTTCCAATATTCTCGGACGTACCTCTACAACCGTAGGCGGTTTGCAAGGAGGAAGTCCTTCTTTTTTGTCTTTATCCGATTTCGTAGAGATCAGCACTCCGGAGCGTGAACCGTCACGATATACGGTACAACCTTTGCAGCCGGATTTCCATGCCTCTACATACAGGCGGTTTACTAAATCTTCGTCCACATCGTTCGGCAGATTGATGGTTACGCTGATAGAGTGGTCTACCCATTTCTGGATTCTTCCCTGCATCTTCACCTTCATCAACCAGTCGACATCGTTAGAAGTCGCTTTGTAATAAGGAGATTTGGCAACCAGTTCGTCAATCTCTTCCTGGGTGTAACGTCTGGCCGGATCGTATCCGTTAGCTTCCATCCAAGTAACAAATTTATGATGGAATACGATGTATTCTTCGAATGCGTCCCCTGTTTCGTCTACAAAGTCTACATGCACATTCGTATCGTTCGGGTTTACCTTTCTTCTACGTTTGTAAACAGGCAGGAATACAGGCTCGATACCCGAGGTGGTCTGCGTCATCAAACTGGTCGTTCCGGTTGGAGCAATCGTCAGGCAGGCAATGTTGCGGCGACCGTATTTCTTCATGTCCTCATACAGTTTCGGGTCGGCTGCTGCCAAGCGTTGGATGAACGGATTGTTCTGTTCACGTTCGCTATTGTATATTTCGAAGGCACCGCGTTCTTTGGCCATTTCCACTGAAGAACGATAGGCACCGAGAGCTACTGTCTTGTGTACTTTTTCAGAGAATTCCGTTGCTTCTTCCGTTCCGTAGCGCAATCCTAATGCAGCAAGCATATCACCTTCTGCAGTGATCCCTACGCCGGTACGGCGACCTTGTCCGCTCTTCTTGTAGATTTTCTCCCAAAGTGCACGTTCCGCATGTTTCACTTCTTCGTTTTCCGGATCTTCGTCAATCTTGGTCATGATACGTTCGATCTTCTCTAGTTCGAGGTCGATAATATCGTCCATGATCCGTTGAGCGAGAGCCACGTGTTTTTGGAACAGGTCGAAATCAAAATAAGCATCCGGTTTGAACGGATTTACCACATAAGAATATAGATTGATAGCCAGTAAGCGGCAAGAATCGTAAGGACATAGAGGAATTTCTCCGCATGGGTTGGTAGATACCGTTCTGTAACCCAGGTCTGCATAGCAATCAGGCACAGATTCACGGATAATCGTATCCCAGAACAAAACACCCGGTTCTGCCGATTTCCATGCATTGTGAACGATTTTCTTCCACAAGGTAGAAGCGTCGATTTCCTTGGTGAATGTAGGTTGGGCAGAGTCGATAGGATATTGCTGTACATACGGCTTTTCGTCTACGGCAGCCTGCATGAAAGCGTCGTCCAACTTGACAGAAACGTTTGCTCCGGTCACTTTACCTTCGGTCATCTTGGCATCAATGAATGCTTCCGAATCCGGATGCTTGATAGACACGCTCAACATCAATGCACCGCGACGTCCGTCTTGAGCTACTTCACGAGTGGAATTCGAATATCGTTCCATGAACGGAACAAGACCGGTAGAAGTCAACGCCGAGTTTTTAACGGGAGAACCTTTCGGACGGATGTGTGATAAGTCATGACCTACACCACCGCGTCTTTTCATTAGTTGTACCTGTTCTTCGTCGATTTTGATAATAGCGCCATAAGAGTCGGCTGCACCGTCCACTCCGATAACGAAGCAGTTGGATAGTGAAGCAACCTGGTAGTCGTTACCGATTCCTGTCATCGGGCTACCTTGGGGGACGATGTACTTGAAGTGATCCAGTAAATCATACAGTTCTTTTGCTGTCAACGCATTCGGATACTTCGATTCTACGCGTGCCACTTCATTTGCAATTCTCCAATGCATGTCTTCCGGGGATTTTTCATAGATATTACCGAAAGAATCCTTTACTGCGTATTTGTTTACCCAAACCCTTGCAGCAAGCTCGTCGCCTTGAAAATATCGTAAAGATTCTTCATAGGCTTCGTCGTAAGAATAAATCTGTTTTTCCACGATTCAATTTGTGTTAAATCTCGTTTTTAATAAGTAATATGTAGAAGTTTACTTATCGTTAACAAATGTAGGCGCAAAGCTAAGAATGTTTTTTCATCTATCAAAATAAAAATGAATTAATTTATTAACAGGTTGCAAGTTTTCCATTTGTTTATGCTAAGTGTTTGATAAACAGTTAGAATTGAATTTTGTTCAAAGGTTAAAGTTCTCCAAAAAGAAAACTATTCTATTCCACTAGTGTGGTGGATTATTTTTTTCTTTTTATATCTTTGCAAAAAAAAGATATGTTTGAAACCGTAAAGAACAGAAGAACTATCCGGAAATATCTGCCTAAAGATATAAATCCGATTTTGTTAAATGATTTGCTTGAAACCTCTTTCCGTGCTTCTACGATGGGTGGGATGCAACTTTATAGTGTGATTGTGACTCGCGATGCGGAAATGAAAGAGAAACTTTCGCCTGCTCATTTCAATCAGCCGATGGTAAAAAATGCTCCGGTCGTACTGACTTTTTGTGCTGATTTCCGTCGTTTCAGCAAATGGTGTGAACAGCGGAAAGCTGTGCCGGGCTACGATAATTTAATGTCTTTTATGAATGCGTCTATGGATACTTTGCTTGTTGCGCAGACTTTTTGTACGCTGGCGGAAGAAGCAGGACTCGGCATTTGTTATTTGGGAACTACCACTTATAATCCTCAAATGATTATTGATACCCTCCAACTCCCCGAACTGGTATTCCCTCTTACCACAATAACGGTAGGTTATCCGGATGGTATTCCCGCACAAGTAGATCGTTTGCCTTTGGAAGCTGCCGTGCACGATGAAAAATATCACGACTATACACCGGAAGAAATAGATAAACTCTATGCCTACAAAGAATCGTTGCCGGAAAACAAGCAGTTTATCGAAGAAAATAAAAAAGAAACATTGGCTCAAGTCTTTACGGACGTGCGTTACACAAAGAAAGATAACGAATTTATGTCCGAAAACCTATTGAAAGTACTTCGCCAGCAAGGATTCTTGAAATAAGTATTAAGTATTTTTCAAGTATAAAGTATTAAGTATTACCCTGGTGCGAAACCGCATAATAAAGCCTGTCCGCATGGATAATACTTAATACTTTATACTTAATTTCAGTTTCTCTTTTTCAGTAACGATTCTATTTCCTGTACTTCTGCACTAAAGCTTTTGTCCACCTCCAATTGTCCTTTTACGGTTTTGCAGGCGTGAAGTACCGTTGCATGGTCTTTGTTACCGATAAACTTACCTATCTTAGAAGTTGAAAAGTCTGTGTGGTTTTTAGCTAGATACATGGCGATCTGTCGTGCTTGAACGACTTCCCTTTTTCTGGATTTTGTATGTATGGCAGACGGTTCCAGATCAAAATGTTTGCATACCACTTTGAGGATATCATCGATGGTAACCGCTTTCGTTTCGTTATGAACCACGCCATGTACAATGTGTTGTGCCAAATCCAAATCTATTTCTTTGTTGAAAATAGTGGAACGAGCCATGATAGCAATGACGATACCTTCCAGATCGCGTACACTTTCATTCACATTTTCGGCAATATAATCAATCACTTCCGGAGGGAATTGTAACCCGTCGCGGTGTATCTTGTTGCGTAGAATGTTTTTGCGAAGTTCTACTGTCGGCTTTTCAAGCTCGGCTACCATACCCCATTTGAAACGGGTCAGGAGGCGTTCTTCAATACCTTGCAACAATACAGGAGCACGGTCTGAAGTTAATATGAGCTGTTTGCCGTTCTGGTGTAAATGATTGAAGATATGGAAGAAGTTGTTTTGAGTCTTGGTGACACCGGCAAACTCCTGAATATCATCAATGATTAATACATCAATCGTCTGATAAAAGTTAATAAAGTCGTTGGTCGTGTTATTGCGTACAGAATCCGTATATTGTACCTGGAACAAATGTGCCGAAACGTACAATACTCTTTTCTCTGGATAAATTTCTTTGATTTTCGTGCCTATTGCGTTTGCCAGGTGCGTCTTTCCTACTCCGGATGCTCCATAAAGGAATAACGGGTTGAAAGCAGTCCCTCCCGGTTTTTGCGCTACGGCTTCCGCCACACTTCTTGAAAGTTTATTGCTGTATCCTTCAATGAAGTTCTCAAAATTATAATTGGGATTCAAATGCGGGTCCAAATCCTGAACGGCAGGAGCCTGTAGGAAGCTGGGAGCTTTGTTTCCTCCGATTATGCTTTTGGGAGTAACAGCCGTAGAACGATTGCTTGCTTCGAGATTCACGGTTTGATTCGGAATCGAAGTCTTGTCCACCATGACATTGTACATCAACTTGGTTCCTTCGCCAATGACCTTATATAATGTCTTACGTATAAGATCTACGAATCTCTCTTCCAGTATTTCATAGAAAAACTGGCTCGGGATCTGTAAGATCAACGTTTTGTCCTCATATTTCAACGGAACAATAGGGGCAAACCAAGTATTATATGTCGTCTCGGGAACATTGTCTTTAATAACGTCGAGACAGCGGTTCCAAAGTACGACATGATTTGATTCAATCATAGTAACTTTTAATACATTTATTAATTAAGCAAAACTTCTACGTTTGCAAAATTGGGAATCTTATTCGGAAAAAACAAATCTATTTTTTCTTGTTTTTTTCATGCTAACAATAATGTGTTTACTTTCAATGACTTATGCGTTTGTTGTCGGACACACTCTGTTTACCCTCTCTTGCAGTTTTGTAAGTATCTGTATGTTAATGTCTTATATATATAATTTTAGCCTTTTTTCTCACTTTTGTACGTTTGTACGGGAATATTATTTCGGTTTGTAGATAGACATTTGAAGAGCAATCTACTTTCTTTTGAAAGCCCTTCGTTATTTAGATAAAATCTATATAACGATAATTTGCTACTTGTCTTTCTTGCCGAATAATGAGAAGTGAACGTACCGTTTCGGATGCTCTTTCAGGTCTTCTAATAAGCTGGCTGCATTTTCAGTTGTTGCATTCAGATTATTGTATAAAGTCGGGTCGTTGAAGAGCAGTCCGATAGTGTTATCTTTGCTGTTTAATTTTTCTGTAAGTATTTTTACGTTAGCCAGCGTTTCGTCTATTTTTTTGAAAGTGGCTGCATAGTCTACTTCTTTCAAATTTCCGCTGATGACAACGAAGTTGTCTCCGATGGTGTTCAGTTTACTGGTGAGTTGAGGTATGTCATTACTCATCAGCCCTTTTACCTGCGAACTGACTACTGCCAGGTTGGCGGTTGTCTTCTCTATCGAGTGCAGGGTGGCAGGGATGCTCTTGTCTCCTAATATATTGTTCAGAGAGATGAGGATAGAATCCAGTTTCGGAAGCATTTCTTCTACCTTTGGGATCAGTTTCGCCGCGCTTTCCATCATTCCGTTGTTCAGTGTGCCGGGGATCGTATCTCCTACGGCATATTTTTCGCGCGGGTTGTTTGCCAGAAGAATATTCATGCGTACGCCTCCCATAAGTTCGGATACAAGCTCGGCACTACTTCCTTTGGGAATCCGCAGTTCCGTGTCCAGTTCCACTTCGACAATTACATTTCCGGGTTTGGCATAATCATAATAGATGTCACGCACGATACCTACACGAACACCGTCGGCAAATACCGGGCTTGATTTGGTGAGTCCGTTTACATTTTCAAATTTGGCATAGAAATAGCTGGAAGGTTGAAACATGTGTATACCTTTCAGCCAGTTAATTCCGTATATAAGCACACATAGTGCAACGATACCTGCAATACCTATTCTGACTTCTTTTGTAATGTACTTCATTTTATCTTTTTATTTATTTCTTCTTTTCTTGAATTCGGCAATCGCTTCATTGACGTTCATTTTCTCGCCGTTCCGGAAAGCGATGATAAAGGCGTCTTTGAATTGTGCCGTAATGGTGCGCTTCGTACGCAACACCTTGTTATAATCGGCGGAGGCTCCATACGTATATTTGTATATTCCCCCTTCCTTATAATAGTCTACATCTTTCAGTCCTTTCAGCCGTTTGTCGTTTTTGGCGAGAGGTTTGGAAGAAGTAAGTATCTGTATCTTAAACGTAATTTCACTGTCATTGGTTGTACTCTCTACTACAATTGGGCGTTTCGGTGCTGTTTTTGCTGTCGCGGCAGGTTTTGTTTTTGCTTCGGCCAATAGCTTTTCCTGTTGGGGAGCTGTGTTCACACTTTCGGTATCCTTTTGGGCAATTGCCGGGGCATTGTCTTCTTCCTGTTCGGTTGGGACGATCGTTTTGCTGACTCCCGTTAGGCGCAGTTCATGTTCTCTCTTATAATTTAAGAAAGCACGGTAGATGCCTTTTGCCATGGTGCCGGCCCCTTCTTCGGTATTCAGATAGCGTTCCTCTTCGGGCGTAGAAATAAATCCTAGTTCTATCAGAATGCTCGGCATGGCACTCGCTTTTAAGACAAGGAATCCGGCTTGATGCACTCCACGGTCTGCCCTTCTACAAGTTTGGCGAAATTGTTTCTGCATCAGCGAAGCCAGGTGTACACTCTGCTCCATGTATTTATCTTGCATGAATTCAAATATAATATATGACTCGGCAGAGTTCGGGTTGAAACCGGCATATCTTGTTTTGTAGTCACTTTCGTAGAGGATTACGGAGTTCTCTCGCTTGGCAACTTCCAGATTAGCGTCTGATTTGGCTAAACCCAGTGTCCAGGTTGAAGCACCTTTTGCGGTACGGTTGTTAGCCAGTGCGTTGGTGTGAATGGAAATGAAGAGATCAGCCTTCGCGTTGTTCGCGATTTCTGCGCGTCGGTCTAAAGGGATGAATACATCTTTGCTACGAGTGTAAATCACTTTGACGTCGTCGCAATTCCTTTTAATCAGATTTCCCACTTTCAGGGCAACGTTCAGATTGATATTTTTCTCTTTCGAGATTTTGCCGATGGCGCCCGGATCATGTCCGCCATGTCCTGCGTCGATAACTACTACAAAATCCTTCCCCCATAAGTGGTTAGTACATGAGGGTAGAAAAAGTAGCCAGAGGCAAATGAATATGTATAATATGTACGGTCTATTCAGTTTCATATCTATAATACGGTGCAAATGTAGTAGAAATTTGTAGAAAACTCATTATTTGCCATTAAGTTTTGTGTTTTTTTCGGTTTAATGGTAGCTTTTTTCCTGAAATCTCCGTTACTTTGTGCTTCGAAGTTAAAATGTACGACGATGCTTAAGTTTTTGAAGAATTGGACGTTACCTATTGCTATGCTGGTAGGTGCTATAGGTTATCCGCTGTTTATCAGCCTTTCTTTTCTGACTCCCTATCTTATTTTTACGATGTTGCTATTGACCTTCTGTAAGGTATCTCCTCGTGATTTGAAGCCTAAACCTCTCCATTTGTGGTTGTTATTGATTCAGATTGGCGGAGCGTTGGCTGCTTATTTGTTGCTTTATCGCTTTGATAAAATAGTAGCAGAGGGAGTGATGGTTTGTATTATTTGTCCTACGGCTACGGCTGCTGCGGTGATTACTTCCAAGTTGGGTGGGAGTGCAGCCAGTCTGACCACTTATACATTGATAGCAAATATCGGTGCGGCTATTGCTGTGCCTATTCTTTTTCCTTTGGTGGAGGTGCATCCTGATGTCACTTTTTGGGAGGCGTTTCTTGTTATTTTAGGTAAGGTATTTCCGTTGTTGATTTGTCCTTTTTTGGCTGCCTGGTTGTTGAGTAAGTGTTTGCCAAAGGTGCATCAGAAGTTATTGGGCTATCATGAACTTGCTTTTTATTTGTGGGCTGTATCTTTAGCTATCGTAACAGCGCAGACGTTGTATTCCTTGCTCAATGACCCAGCGGATGGTTTTACGGAAATCATGATTGCTGTCGGAGCACTGATTGCTTGCTGTTTGCAGTTCTTTTTGGGGAAGATAATCGGCTCAATTTATAATGACCGTATCAGTGGCGGGCAGGCGTTGGGACAAAAGAATACGATTTTGGCTATTTGGATGGCACATACTTATTTGAATCCATTGTCTTCTGTGGCTCCCGGTTCGTATGTGTTGTGGCAGAATATTATTAATTCGTGGCAGTTGTGGAAAAAGAGAAAGAAAGAGGCTGAGATTTCTGCATAATACTAAAAAACTGAGATTGAAATTAAGGGCAAATGTGGTGGAGCAAAAGATATTTGAAATAGAAGACTTAAAAGAACTGGAAGAATTTTTGCAGTCTCAATCAGAAATAGAACAGTTGCGCGAACGCTTGTTTGCCGAGTTTCTGAAATATGCGGATTATAAAAATGCCGGAGAATGGAATAAAGCCGTTCGCCTTTGCGAGAGTCTGGCTATTATCGGCTGGGGAAATCACGAACCCGTCGAAGCATTGAGAGGACAATTCTTTAATGGAAATCCCGCGACTTGTTTTCAAAATAAATTTGGAGAAACTCGTTTTGTCGATGCCATTTGGTCGAAAAGAGTCAACGGTTTTACTATGGAGCAGGGAAGGACAAGTTATTGTTTCAGTCCTGACGACCCGAATCAAAAGCAATCCGTATTTTGGGAATATGAGATAAAGGAAGATATACAGGATATAAGGCTTGAAAGCCAGAGAAACTGGATTCCTAAAAATCCGGTTTGGATAAAGCGGACAATTGGTAACTGCTATGAAAACTCCAAGGTAGTAATCGAGAGCGTTGACAAAGAACTGAAACCAGAGTTGGATAGAAGGATGCGCCCCGAAATATACGGACGTGCTATTAATCGAATTATAATTAATTGTTCGTATAGTTATTATGACCACGACCATTGTAAAACAAACTATATCATAGCCGATGAAAAGTTGAAATTGAAACAAAAAGATTTCTATCGGACACTGCTCACTATGTTTACCAGGCAAGAAATAGAGAAGAACGGATATTTCCTTCGCAATCGTTTTGAATTTGGACCATTCAGGGCAGATACCGGGAAAATTAGAATCGGACTAAACCTTGAAAAAGAATTCAGCGAATTAAGTCATTCCGAACAGAGGTTAAAGCTAAGTGAATATATTCTGTTTGCTTTAAACCACGTAACTGACAAGCTAAAAAAGAAGAAGCTGGATTATGACTTCGACTTGATGCTTGAAGATTTTAATTCAATACTAACCGAGTGGAAAGCATGAAAGATATAATAGAGTTATTACAAAACGAAAGAACAAAAACAGTTGACGCTTTAAAACAAGGCGAGCAGGATAAGTTATCTCATCTTCAACAGTTAGACAAGGCTTTAGGCTGGCTGAAAGTCGTTGAAGATAATGAGTTGGCAACTGTAGGGAGCTATAAGATTCATAGATTGCCTGATCCACGCTCTGGCTTCTCTTATTATCATTTAATGATAGACAACGAAAGTGGCGATCCGAAAGATTGGACAGAGTATAAACCCGATAATCAGTCATTGGAACTCTGCTTTGATGATATTATAATAACACGAAAGTAATCTTTTACGTCAGTTATATTTTAGAACTGGTTCTTTTTTGTTATCTTTGCGTCGAAACATTGTAACACACAAAGAAAACATGAAAAATAAAGCCGTTGTAGTCCTTGTTATTTTAGGAAGTTTGATTATATCGATGTTTGCAGGTTGCCAACAATCTCCTTTGAAATACATTCCTCCGACAATAGATTCTGTTAATAACGACAAAAGCAGGATGGGGTTGAACGGAAAAGTCAAAACGTTGGATATCTATTATTATCGTCCGGAAAATACATCGTCTTTCTTTTCGACGAAATTCAAAAAAGGCGAGAAATGGGAAGAGGACGGAATACATCACTACCATTTTCATTTCAATATCGACGGCAATCTTGCTCAATGCAACGAGTACGACAAACAAGAAAATATTATCCGAAAGACCGATTATACCTATGAGACTTGGGGACATACATCTACACTTAGCTTTCCGAAAACTAACAGTACGATTGTCAGTAAGTATAATACTGACGGGAAACTGTTGGAAATTGTGTATAGTGATTCCCATGGGGAGATAAATACTTATGACGTCAGGGGAAATCTTATTCGAACCAAACAGATTGACGGCACGATTGACAAACCGGCTATGACCGAATATGATTATAACGAACATGATTTGTTGGTAGAGAAGAGGGAATATTATAATATAGGGGAATTATCGGGAAAAACAGTCTATGAGTATGATACAAATGGCTTGTTGGCGCAGACCCAAGTGTATGATTTGCTGAGTCGTGATAGGCCGGAAACGCATTTCATCTATGAATACAGTGATAGTAATCGCGTTGTGAAAAAATATAGGATTGACGATGAAGGTAATAAAGAGTTAGAGTCCTGGTGTAAACGTGAATATTATCCGAACGGTAAACTGAAAACCGTTGTTCGTAATAGTATCGTGCAAGAGAAATACGATGAACAAGGACGGCCGATTGACGAGCGGCCAGGATTTGAAATACTCTACAAAGACTTCCAAGACTACGGCTGTGATGCGAATGGTAACTGGATTGAAACAAAGAATTTCAAAGATTATGTTGATTTTGGCACGGGGCTCGGTCGTATATTAAAACCTTATGTCGAGCGTATCTTTACTTATTACGAAGAATAAAAACTTAAAATTGAACAATATGCACACAAACACACCCACATAGCAAGCGGTAAGATTCCAGAAATCATAGTAACATTGTTAGTGCATACTAAAAAAAAAGAAAACGATGGGAAAAGTAATGAAAGTATTCAAGACACTGATAAACGAGTTGTTTGGAACTAAGAGAGAGTATAAAGTGGAAGGTTTGGGCATCTTTACCTGTAAGGTTTGTGATTGGTGGCGAGATAAATGTTACCTTTGGAGTGGTGCAGTGCAATTGCCTTTTTACTCGGTAGAAACTCTTGTTTTGATAGAAGGGGACGCTTCTGCTCCGTTCTCCAGGCAATTATTGGAATTACAGGTGCTATTGCAGAATTGGGTACCTATGGCCGAACAACTAGATAGCATGCTGTCCAGCAAAAGCCAGCAGAAACATAAAGAAAAAATATACGGATCCTGGCAGGATGAATTTTATCCCTATACGATCGTGCCGGCTGTACTATATAGTGATAGTTGGGAGATTGTGTTTTACAGGAATAGTGGTGTAAATTATAATTTCACTGTTTTTTGGAAAGAAAACAAAATACAAGATTTACATTTGGGAGGTTTTTGAATCCTCCCTTTATTTATAGCATTTCCCGTTCTTTCTTTGTCAAACTTTTAACTACAATATCGTAGGAGTTGCTTACAAGCTCTTTGATTTTCTCATCAGGTACATCTTGGTTGAAATAAACACTGATCCAATATTTCTTGTTCATGTGCCATCCTGGTCTTATGCCGGTATATTCAGTCTGCAGTTCTCCGGATTCGTCAGGGTTGCATTTGATACAACAAAAATCGAAAATCTCAATGTTAACGAAACAGAACCATTTGTCCGCTACATAAAAGCATAGAACGTCACGGCTATATTTGTCGGGCACATTGGGAAACGGCATCTTTTCATGGACTCCCTTAAAAGACAGGCAGTATTCTCTAAATTCTTCAATATTCATTTCACTTTTTTATGTTCGGTTATCTATGCAAAAATAGTTAGAATAAAGGAGTGGATAACCATTTTTCTATGAAAATATTCAGGTGAGATGTGTTTCCACGTCTTTGTTTGGTTAGTCGACTTCTTCAAATGAATAGCCGATCTTAAAAACTACTTGACGCTCCACCACCACCGCTACGTCCACCACCAAAACTGCCGCTACTGCTACTGCTGCCGCTACTACTACTGCTGCTACTGCTACTGTGACTATTACTAGGACTGTCACTATTTGGGGGTGTCTTGCGGGGAATCTTCTGTGTTGCCTGCTTTTTATCTCCGCACATTAGGCAAAGATAGTCGGCAACCTCCAATCCGGCATCGGAATATGTGGCTTCTTTAACTGTTTTCCACGGACTGATACGCTTGGAAGCAATGGTATGGCATTGATTACACATCTTATATTCGCTTCCGACGACAGATTTATACCGCAATATCCAGCCGCAGGAAGTACATTGATAAATACGGTGGATGGCAGAACCTAGTTTGTGTTCCATTTGTTCGGAAGCAGATAATAAAGGGGTTGCAAGCTCATTGGATAAAAGTTGTAAAGCCACAGCTTTGCAAGAGTCGCAGGTCTTACTCTGCAAAATAACACGTTGTTTTTGGTAGAACTTATACCATAAGGATGCCGCAATAAGTGCAGGCCAGACCGGAAAAAACAACACAAGACATCCAAGTGGGCTGTAAAGTGTCAGGACTTTGATTGCTGCTAATGCTGAACCGTCTTTGGGGCGAGCTTTATTTACCTTCATGCGATAAGTGAGAACATTTACCAGTATCAAGAATATCCAAAGCATAGGCGACTGATTTGCCAGAAAATTCCACAACGTATTACTGGCACTTTTCCAGTAATTATCAGAAGTGCTTTGAGAAACTGGTTCATAGTCGCTTCCATAAAGCACCAATGTTACAGCCCGGACTCCCTCTGTCATTCCTCTGTCAAAGTCGTTTTTTCTAAACCACGGAACCATTTCATTCTGTTGAATGCGAAAGCATAAAGCGTCGGGAAGTACTCCTTCTAAACCGTATCCGGTTGCGAAAGTGACTTTACGTTGATCGAGTACTAAAAGAATCAGTAATCCGTTGTCGTCCGCTTTCTTTCCGATGCCCCAGTGCTCAAAAAGCTTGTGGGCAAACTCTGCCGGAATATCTTCTCCGATAGAAGAGAGCGCAACAATCGCCACTTCAATACTCAATGAATCTTCTAACTGTGACAACATATTATTTATCTCCCACACATAACTTTCATCCAATATCTGATTCGGATTGCTAACCCAATTGGAAGAGCTTTCATTACGCGGATTGGGGACATCTGTTACTTTATAAGTTTCTACTGTTTGTTCGTGCTCTAAAGCCAATGCAAAAGTATGACTACCAAAGGCATAACAGAAAACAAGAAGTAATGTCCGGGCTATTCCCCTGAAGCTTTTTTGTGTTTTATCTTTCATTGTTTTGTTATTAACTGATTGTTCTTAGAGTAGAAAATAACTATCATAACTCTCATTCTTTTTGCTAATATAGTTATAATCTGATGAATAAGAATGATAGATGTCTCTGAAATTTTGTATCTATCATACTTTCTTCATGAAATATGGGTATCTATCATTCTTATTCCACTGTTTTTACTGTTTAATCTTTCATGGTATTAACTCGCACATAAATTTTATGACTGCCGCTTCCAATGGTGTCAAGTACTCCTTCCTTTACCCATCCGTTCAATTCATTCAGCGCTTTGTTCTTTAGTAGTCCCGTCAGTTGCGTATACTCTTTGCGTCGTATCATCGGTCGTTCATCCAGAAACTTCTCCAACCTGCGGCGACGTTCTTCCACCGGAACTTCGGCGGAATGTGCAAATCCTGACTTCGCTTTTTCCACAAATCCGCGAACCTTCTTTCGGAAAGAAGATGATGGACGAAAATTTACATTATCGAAATAAATGGACTGTGCATGTATCTCTTTGGCATCCATCACCGGACGTGCTTTCAGCTTGGCTGAAAAATATCCAATGTTTCCCAACTGAACGTGATGTCCGCTGACTAAATATTCGGATATTTTATTTTCAATAGCCAGTTGAACTCCTTCAATGTCTGCCGGTGTAAAACTGGAAGCTTGAGCGATCTCTTTTACAATTTGTTGAAAGTCGATGGTTCCGTTCGATACGATGCGGGGATACAACGGCTGTTCGTCTTCGTCTTCTTTCGAAGACGGTTTTTTGCGAAAATCATACTTTGCGTACATGTCTTTTCTATTATGGGTTAATGTGGCTAAAACGCCTTTTAACAGGCATTTTAATGATTGTTCTGCAGTAAGATAACCTACAATTGCAACCTGGATAATCAACTGGAATCAGTGGCTTTTCTTGGGCACACATTTGTGGGCTCTACAGCCCACGAATGTAAACTATACAGCCCGCATAGGTGGGCTGTACGGCACACTTATGCGGGCTGAAGTCTTACTGCCTGCAAAGATACATTATCCTGCCTTTATTCGCAAATTTAGTAAGCATTATTTCTATAAAATAAAGTCGTGTGGCGTAGCAAATAAAAGCGGTGAAATTTGTTTGGGCGAAGAGCATGTTGTATCTTTGTATGGCTGTAGTGCAGCTTTCCTTTTACTGGAAATAATAATAAAAAAAGATGAAAATAACATTAGTCAGAGACGATGGCAAGGTAAAAACCTTACGGACGTTGAAAATGGAGCTCCTTTTGGAGCAGATGAAAACGGAAGTCAAGGCGCAGCCCGTCTCAAAGATGAGGGAAGTCTTGCGGTATACTCTTCCGGGAAATTCGATTGAAGAGGTGCGTAAAGTTCCCAAAGTGATGCCTGCCGCAGCTTTTGTCCGTAAAGAAGGGGTAATGACCCTGAATGAATATAACGGCATAGTGATGATGGAAGTCAACAATCTTTCAGGGAGGGCGGAAGCCGACGAAATAAAGGAACTGGTCAAAGAGCTTCCGCAAACATACCTTGCTTTTACCGGATCTTCCGGCAAATCAGTAAAGATATGGGTACGGTTCACCTATTCGGACGACCGCTTGCCGACTTTACGCGAGCAAGCGGAACTTTTTCACGCGCATGCTTATCAGACGGCTGTGAAATATTATCAGCCACAACTGCCTTTTGATATCGAACTGAAAGAACCGTCGCTCGAACAATATTGCCGGCTGACGTATGATCCTGAACTTTATTTCAATCCGAAAGCAATGCCCATTTATATGAAGCAGCCCGTCAGTCTTCCGTCCGAAACGACTTTTATCAAACGAACGCGGGAAACCGATTCTCCTTTGCAGCGAATGGCGCCCGGATATGAAAATTATGAAGCATTGTCGGTGCTTTTCTCCGCTGCATTCAACAGGGCGCTCGAAGAACTGGACGGATATCGGGAGGGAGACGATCTGCAACCGCTACTAGTGTGTTTGGCGGAGCATTGTTTTCGGGCAGGTATCCCCGAAGAAGATACTGTGCGGTGGACAAAGGCGCACTACCGGCTCCCTTCGGACGAGTTACTGATTCGCGAAACTGTGAAAAGTGTCTACCGTTCCGCCAAGGGATTCGGCAAGAAGAGCAGTCTGACGGCCGAACAGCTTTTCGCCATGCAGATGGACGAATTTATGAAGCGCCGTTATGAATTTCGATACAATACGCTGACCACGGAAGTGGAATATCGCGAACGGAATAGTTTTAATTTCTATTTTCGTCCGGTGGACAAGCGGGTGCTGGCGAGTATCACGATGAATGCGATGTATGAAGGGGTGAAAATGTGGGATAGGGACGTAATCCGCTATTTGGATTCCGACCATGTGCCTGTTTATCAGCCGGTGGAGGATTTTTTGTATCATCTGCCTCACTGGGATGGTAAAGACCGGATTTTGGAACTGGCCAACCGTGTTCCCTGTGATAATCCGCATTGGGCGCCGTTGTTCCGTCGGTGGTTTTTGAATATGGTTGCCCATTGGAGGGGAATGGATAAGAAACACGCCAACAGTACGTCACCTTTGCTGATTGGCCCGCAGGCATATCGGAAATCGACTTTTTGCAGAATGCTTCTTCCTCCTGCTTTACAGGCGTACTATACGGATAGCATTGATTTCAGTCGGAAACGGGACGCGGAGTTGTATCTGAATCGCTTTCTGCTTATCAATATGGATGAATTCGACCAGATTAGCCCTACCCAACAGGCTTTTCTGAAACATATTCTGCAAAAGCCGGTGGTGAACACACGTCGTCCGAATGCTTCGGCAGTGGAAGAGCTTCGCCGGTATGCATCGTTCATTGCCACGAGCAATCATCGGGATTTGTTGACGGATACTTCCGGTAGCCGTCGTTTCATCGGTATTTACATGACGGGAGCTATAGATGTGTCGCGTCCTATTGATTATGAACAGCTTTATGCACAGGCGTTGGAGTTGCTTTATCACAACGAACGTTATTGGTTTGACTCCGAAGAAGAGGCTATCATGACGGAAAACAACCGGGAGTTTGAACAATCTCCTGCCATCGAACAGTTATTTATGGTTTATTATCGTAGGGCGGAAGAAGAGGAAGAAGGAGAATGGCTACTGGCTATTGATATTTTGCGCCGGATTCAGAAAGCGAGTAAGATGACATTTTCCGCCAGGCAGGCATCTTATTTCGGGCGTATCTTGCAGCGGCTCGGAGTGAAATCTAAACGGAAAACGTATGGTACGTATTATCATGTTGTACCTTTGGAGGTAGAATAGAATTTGTTATTTATTTATTATTTACATCATATATATAATGCTATGACTAAAAAAGATGCTATAAAAGTATTTGAAGATAAAAAGATCCGTGCTGTTTGGGATGACCAAAAGGAGGAATGGTATTTTTCCATTGTGGATGTGATTGAAGTATTAACAGACAGTGAGCGTCCTCGTAAGTATTGGGGGGATTTAAAAAAGAAGTTGAAAACAGAAGGAAGTCAGTTGTCCGAAGAAATCGGACAACTGAAATTACCCTCTTCTGACGGCAAACTGTATAAGACAGATGTAGCTACAACCCAACAACTTTTCCGTCTAATTCAGTCTATTCCCTCGCCCAAAGCGGAACCCTTTAAGATGTGGATGGCTCAAGTCGCCAAAGAGCGTCTGGATGAAATGCAGGACCCCGAACTGACTATAAATCGGGCGATGATGGAATATAAATCTTTAGGTTACTCGGACAATTGGATTAATCAACGATTGAAATCAATTGAAGTACGGAAGGAACTTACTGATGAATGGAAAAGAAATGGGATGCAAGAGGGCGTTCAGTTTGCTGCATTAACGGATATAATTTATCAGACATGGGCTGAAAAGTCGGCAAAAGAATATAAGCAGTTTAAAGGATTGAAGAAAGAAAATCTCCGTGACAATATGACGAACACTGAACTGATCCTTAATATGCTTGCTGAAACGGCTACTACGGATTTGTCCAAAGAGAGAAACCCATCCGGTTTTGCTGAAAATGCCGAAGTGGCAAAAGATGGGGGAAATGTGGCAAGAGTTGCTCGCAAGCAATTGGAAAGTCAGCTAAAACGCCCTGTTATATCTC
Source organism: Bacteroides sp. 1_1_30 (assembly GCF_020982715.1). NCBI lineage: Bacteria > Pseudomonadati > Bacteroidota > Bacteroidia > Bacteroidales > Bacteroidaceae > Bacteroides > Bacteroides sp. 1_1_30. The sequence continues at coordinate 28,415 of NZ_JAJKHN010000013.1, read as the reverse complement.
CACTTAATGCAAAAAGTGCATTGCAAGTTGGTGATGAACGGGAAAAAAATGAAACTTCAGGAGAGAGCGTGGATTAATCAAGTATGATAGATACCCCGTTTTTGATGGTCTAAGTATGATAGATGCCGGAAATAATAGTTATCTATCATACTTATTCTTTTAATTATAAGTGGTTTATGAAAATGAATGAGAGTATGATACTAGTTTTTTTACTCATAGAGAAGATATTTTTTTCTGATCTCCTTGTAATCCTGTAATTCCTTTTGCCAACTATTCCGGATAGCCTCTTCCGATTCTCCTTTGAGGATAGCTTTGCGTACGCTGTCAGTTCCCATCAGCAAATCAAACCATCGGGCACGGGAGAAGAAAGCTGCGTTTTCGCCGGATAAGCGATAAAAGTTCAAGAAGTAGCGAAGCGTAAATCCATTTACATCGGTTACATTCCGGAGATCTTCCCCATAACAGGTGATACCTTTGTGCATCGGATTTTTGTCAAAACCGGGTAAGGAGCGGGGAGTAAAAGTGAAACTTCCGTATTTCTTATTAGGTGCGCCTAATACCTGGAAAGGGAAAGTTGTCCCCCGTCCCACGCTGACGCGAGTGGCTTCAAAAGGACAAAGTGAGGCATACAATCGGATAGACTGGTCGTTCGGGAGGTTGGGCGACGGTTTGATGGGAAGTGAATAAGGTGCTCCGTGTTTCCATCCGGTCATTGGAATTACCTTTAATGAACAAGGATTTTTCTTGTTGGCAATCCATCCTTCCCCGTTTATCATCTGTGCCAGTTCGCCGATGGTACATCCGTGGAGAACCGGAAGAGGTAACATGCCGACAAAACTCCGGTAGGCAGGTTTGAGTATCGGACCATCCACATAATCGCACGGATTGGGGCGATCCAGTACAACCATTTCTTTCTTGTTCTCTGCGCAAGCTTCCATCACATAATACATCGTGCTTATATAGGTATAAAAGCGTGCTCCTACATCCTGAATGTCGAATACAATCACATCGACATTTTTTAGTTGGGCGGCAGACGGCTTTTTGTTGTCACCATAAAGCGATACGATAGGAATGTCGGTGCGGGAATCTTTTCCGTCTTTCACTGTTTCACCCGCATCTGCGTTACCACGGAAACCATGTTCGGGAGCAAATACCTTGACCACCCGGACGTCTCTCTTTAATAAGGTATCGAGAAGATGAACCTGCTTTCTTCCTACAACAGAAGTGTGATTGACCACCATTCCGATGCGTTTTCCTTTCAGCAACGGCAGATATTGATCCATCTGTTCTGCTCCCGTGACAATTTGACTGTTTACACGCATTGGCAACAACATAATGAACAAAAATATAAGAATGAAGGAAACTCTAGTTTGCATATCGGTAATTTTTTTGTAATATTGCACAAAAATATTAATTTCTCATCAAGAGAGCAAAAAATAAAGCACATGAATCCATACGAAATCATTGATAAGTATTATCCGGAGAATACCCAGCAGAGACAAATATTAGTAATACATAGTCTGGCAGTGTCCGGAAAAGCAATGAAAATGCTGGATGCTCATCCCGAATTGCGTTTAAACCGGAGTTTTGTAAAAGAAGCCGCTCTGTTGCATGATATTGGTATTTTTCAGACCGACGCTCCAACCATTCAGTGCTTTGGCACTCATCCTTATATCGCTCACGGATATTTGGGAGCCGAAATCTTGCGGGCGGAAGGTTTTCCCCAACACGCATTGGTGTGCGAACGCCATACGGGAGCAGGGCTTTCGTTGGAAGATGTCATTGCCCAGCAACTTCCCGTTCCTCATCGCGAGATGCTGCCCATCACCCTGGAAGAACAATTGATTTGCTTTGCGGATAAATTCTTTTCTAAAACTCATCTGGATGAAGAGAAAACAGTGGAGAAAGCACGGCAAAGTATTGCAAAATATGGTGAAGAAGGTCTAAGCCGCTTTGATAGATGGTGTTCTCTCTTTTTATAGCACTAAAAAATAATTAAATAACGAAGATTCTAACTCATATTTGGTGAAGATTGTGTACTTTTGCCACTTCAAGCGTAAACTATTAGTTAATGGCGCCATTGAAAGCAAAAATACTTATATCATTCATACTGCTGATTGTCTTACTGATGCTTCCCGATGAGGCTACGTCTCAACGTCGAAGAAGAGGAATGATTGCCTCCAATACCGCGAAAACGGATTCCCTTCAGGGAAATGATTCGTTGAAAGCAGATACGGTAACGGTACGCATTGATTCTATCGCACCGGTAAAGAAGAAACAACCACTCGATGCACCGGTTGTTTATGAATCTAACGACTCCACTGTCTTTACTTTGGGAGGAGCCGCTACACTTTATGGTAGCGGAAAAGTGAATTATCAGAACATCGAACTGGCTGCGGAAGTTATTTCGATGAATCTGGATAGTAGTACTGTGCATGCTTATGGTATCAAGGATACTACCGGAGTGGAAAAAGGTAAACCGGTATTTAAAGAAGGTGATACCTCGTATGATACGGAAACAATCCGATACAACTTCAAAACCAAGAAAGCAGGAATTACTGATATCGTCACCCAGCAGGGAGAAGGATATGTGACCGGAAGCAAGGCGAAGAAAGGGGCCAATGATGAAATTTTCATGGAGCATGGGCGTTATACAACCTGCGATCATCACGATCATCCCCACTTCTATATGCAGCTGACGAGAGCTAAAGTGCGCCCTAAAAAGAATGTAGTGACAGGACCTGCCTATCTGGTTGTGGAAGATGTGCCTCTGCCGTTGGCTGTGCCGTTCTTCTTCTTCCCATTCTCCAGCAGTTACTCTTCCGGTTTCATTATGCCGACTTATATGGATGACTCCAGTCGTGGTTTCGGTTTGGCAGAAGGAGGATATTACTTTGCCATGAGTGATATCATGGACTTGAAAATAACGGGAGATATCTTCACGAAAGGTTCATGGAGATTGTCTGGATTGACAAACTATAATAAACGCTATAAATATTCCGGTACGCTGCAAGCGGACTATCAGGTCACCAAGACTGGAGATAAAGGGATGCCGGACTATACAGTTGCTAAGGACTTTAAGGTGGTATGGAACCATCGACAGGATGCTAAAGCCAGTCCGAACACTACATTCTCTGCCAGTGTGAACTTCTCGACCAGTAGTTATGAACGTTCTAATATCAACAACCTTTATAATTCGCAGTTGTTGACTCAAAATACCAAAACATCAAGTATTAGTTATTCTCGTAGTTTTCCCGATATCGGTCTGACCTTATCCGGAACTACCAATATCGCACAGACAATGCGTGACTCTTCTATTGCGGTCACTTTGCCTGACTTGAATATTACGTTGAGCCGTCTGTTTCCGTTCAAGCGCAAGAAAGCGGCAGGAGCCGAACGTTGGTACGAAAAGATTTCCATTGGTTATACGGGACGTCTGACAAACAGTATCCGTACTAAAGATGACCATTTGTTCAAAGCCGGACTAAGCTCATGGGAGAATGCGATGAACCATAACATTCCTATCAGTGCTACTTTTACGCTGTTCAAATATTTGCAGGTCAATCCTTCTGTGAATTATACAGAACGATGGTACACCCGTAAAATCAATCAGCATTATAACGAAGATACTCACAGGCTGGAATCATTGCCGGGCGATTCTCTTAACGGCTTTTATCGTGTATCCAATTACTCGGCTAGTTTGGCTCTAAGTACGAAATTGTATGGTATGTATAAACCGATCTTTGCGAAGAAGAAGGAGATACAGATTCGTCACGTATTCACACCGCAGGTGAGTTTGAGTGGTGCTCCGGGATTTGGCAAGTACTGGGAAGAATATACCGATTATAATGGTAATACACAATATTATTCTCCTTTTACCAATCAGCCTTATGGCGTGCCTTCTCGTGAGGGGTCGGGAACGGTTAGTTTCTCGATAGCTAATAACTTGGAGATGAAGTATTATGACGCAAAGAATGATACAGTTAAGAAAGTTAGCCTTATTGATGATTTGAGTGCCAATATGTCCTATAATATGGCGGCAAAGGAAAGACCGTGGAGTGACTTAAGTATGAACCTCCGTCTGAAACTGACCAAGAATTATACTTTCAATATGAATGCCCAATTCGCTACGTATGCTTATACATTCGATAAAAGCGGTAATGTAGTGACCAGTAACCGTACAGAATGGTCGTATGGTCGTTTTGGGCGTTTCCAAGGATATGGTTCTTCTTTCAACTATACCTTTAATAATGACACATGGAAGAAATGGTTCGGTCCGAAAGAGGAGGATGAAAAAGGAAAAGATAAGAAGTCGGAGGATAGTGACGATGAAGAATCTGACGGAACGGAAGGAGATGGTACTACACCTAAGAAAGTAGAGAAAGCACAGGCAGACCCGGATGGTTATCAAGTGTTTAAGATGCCTTGGTCGTTGAGCCTTAGCTATTCGTTCAATATCCGTGAAGATAGGTCTAAGCCTATTAACCGCTATTCTATGCGATATCCTTATACGTATACGCATAACATCAATGCAAACGGAAATATAAAGATTTCTAACAACTGGTCGCTCTCGTTCAACTCGGGCTATGATTTTCAGGCAAAAGAGATTACGCAGACTTCTTGTACAATCTCCCGTGACTTGCACTGTTTCAACCTGTCCGCCAGTCTTTCTCCTTTCGGACGCTGGAAATATTACAATGTTACCATCCGTGCGAATGCAAGCATCCTGCAAGACTTGAAGTATGAGCAGAGAAGCCAAACGCAAAGTAACATTCAGTGGTACTAGGATAAGTTGAGAGTGGAGAGTTGAGAGTGGAAATTCGGACGTGTAATTGTTTTGCTACAATATAGAAAAGAAAAATGGCTGCGCTATCATTCGACGAATAGTGCAGCCATTTTTTTTACTCTTTACTCTTTATTCTTTATTCTTAACTCTCAACTCTCCATTCTCAACTTCTCCAACTACCATGCGATTTCTGTTTTTCCATGGGTTTTCAGGTAGTCGTTTGTACGGCTGAAATGTTTGTTTCCGAAGAAGCCGTTGTAAGCAGAAAGAGGAGAGGGATGGGCGGAAGTGAGTACCAAGTGTTTGTTGCGGTCGATAAACGCTCCTTTCTTTTGAGCGTATGATCCCCACAGGATAAATACCAGGTTTTCTTTTTCTTCTGCCAGGGCACGGATTGCAGCATCAGTAAATGTTTCCCAGCCACGGTTCTGGTGTGAACCAGCTTGGTGAGCACGTACGGTCAGCGTAGCGTTGAGCAACAATACTCCCTGTTCTGCCCAGCGAGTCAGATTTCCCGTAGCAGGGGCATCTGTGCCGATGTCGGCTTTGATTTCTTTGAATATATTCACTAATGAAGGGGGAAAAGGCACTCCGTCGTTTACAGAGAAACAGAGACCATGCGCTTGTCCCGGTCCATGGTAAGGATCTTGTCCTATAATTACAACTTTCACTTTGTCGAAAGGACAAAGGTTGAAAGCATTGAAGATCAGTTTTCCCGGAGGGAAGATCTGATACTGGCTATATTCGCTTTTGACGAAATCGGTCAGTGTGCGAAAGTAGTCTTTTTCGAATTCGGGTTCTAAATGTGCTTTCCAGCTTTCTTCAATTTGTACATTCATAGTTTGTTATATAAGGTGTATTTCAAGTTCTTCACATTCCTTGCGCATATCTTCGGGCCAGATGCTGGCTTGTATTTCTCCGATGTGAGCTTTGCGAAGGTAGAACATACACAAGCGGGATTGTCCGATACCTCCTCCGATAGACAGGGGAAGGGTGTCATTCATCAATCGCTTGTGGAAATAAAGTTCCAGTCTTTTTTCTTCTTTTTCTTCTTTCAACTGACGTTGCAAGGCTTCTTTGTCAACACGGATTCCCATAGATGATAATTCGATGGAGCGTTGCAGTACATTGTCCCACAGAAGGAGGTCGCCGTTTAGTCCGGGCAAGTCGTTCAATCCTTTGGTTGTGTAGTCGTCATAGTCCGGTGCGCGTCCGTCGTGCTTCTTGCCGTCGCTAAGTTTGCAGCCTATGCCTATGATAAACACAGCTCCGTATTTCTGGCAAATGGCATGTTCGCGACATTTGGGTTCCAGATCCGGATAAAGTTGGCGCAATTCTTCTGAATGGATGAAATGTAGCTTTTGTGGCAGGCACGGCTTGATTTGTGGATACATTTCGTATACCATATATTCTGTACGGATCATAGCCGCATAAATACGGTTGACGATCTCTTTCAGGAAGTTTACGTTCCGGTCTTCATTGGTGATGACACGTTCCCAGTCCCACTGGTCTACGTAGAGAGAATGCAGGTTGCCCAGTTCTTCGTCTGAACGGATTGCGTTCATATCCGTATAAATACCATATCCGGGTTCGATATGATAGTCAGCTAAGGTCAACCTTTTCCATTTAGCCAATGAATGAACCACTTCGGCTTGTGCATCGCCCAGATCTTTAATAGGGAAAGAAACGGGTCGTTCTATTCCGTTCAAATCGTCATTGATACCCATTCCTTTCAATACGAAAAGGGGGGCAGTTACACGTCTAAGGCGTAGCTCGGATGACAAGTTTAATTGGAAGAACTCTTTTATTTGCTTGATTCCCAGCTCGGTCTGTTTGAGGTCGAGTAGCGGATTATAGTTCTTAGGTTTTATCAAGTAACTCATAGGTTTGTTAAATGTTAATTGTCGGCAAAGATAGGAATAAAATTGATATATGTAATGGATATTCTCTAAAAGATTGTCAATTTGATAAAGTAAATGCTCTAAAGCATTTCAAAATAACAGTCTTCTAATATAGGGAAGTACCTTAAGAACTATAAAAAAAGGAGAATCATTAGGAAGATGAGAAGATTTTTTATACTTTTGTCCTCGCATTTAGAAAGAATGGCCCCGTAGCTTAGTGAATAGAGCGTCAGATTCCGGTTCTGAAGGTCGTGCGTTTGAATCGCACCGGGGTCACAGAAAAATCCCTTGATAATCAGTTGATTATTGAGGGATTTCTGTTTTCTTATACCTTGGATAACTAAAACTAAATGCAGGATTTAGCCCTTGTAATTGATTTTTGTTGGTCTATTGTTGTTCCCAAGAAACCAATGTTATATGTTGACTATCAAAGTGAAATCTTTCTTTTATCTCGTAAGAGGTTCTATTATTAGTCTTTCTTTGTATAAGAATTACAAACTAATCGTCTATTTGGGTCATCTGGAAAATCCGGATTAGTTATTTGATTATAAAATTCCCAGTCTCTTTCAAGTCTTTGGGCTACATCTATGTTGGCTGTATAGCAGATGTATTTTTTATTTGCTACATCCAGAATGCCATAGGTAAGAATATCCTTTTCCTTTCCCTCCTTATTTATATATGTACTCTTGACCAATAATATCTTATATTTTCCGTCTTCCCGAGTACAGTATTCTTTATTGTTCTCAAGAGTATATGTGCCGGAGACATCTGTAAAATCATTGGAGGCCATTTCTACGATAATCTGTTTGGGCTCTCCTGTTTCCGGAGTGTCTGTCGAGTCATTGTTGCATGCGGATAGCAAGATGGCGGATAAGAATAATAGTTTAAGTAATTTCATCTTTATATTTTATTTGTTTTTGATCCTTTTTTTAGTCTAGTATATTATTTATAGTGCAAATGTACAGTTTTTGTGTGATATAAAAGCGGTAATGAGTAAAATAAATGTGTTTCATATTCTTGATATTTACATTCATAATCCTTAGATAGTCAGTCATGTATTTTGCTTTGCATTTTCTCAAACCTAGTTAGTTATTATTGTATGTAGTTGCATAATTTAGCCTAAATAGAATGAAAAAGTTGATTTAAATAAAAGGATTCTCGTGAGAAATGCTAACTTTGTAGATATGAAAAAGTAAGGAATGATATTCTGTAGTAGTATGTTCATAGCTTTCCAGATGTAGACATTTGACGATAAATTATATTAATCCCAATAAATATAAATAAGAATGGAAGAAGCTAGAAAAAAGAAATGGGGTAGTGTTGCGCTGATTATCGGAGCTATTGCTTTTATCATTATTATGATTTACTTTACAGTTATTTCAAGTCTCAACATGTAAAACAGATCATTATGGCGTTGAAAAATTAAAGCTTGGACATTTCGTTTGAATCTGTCCAAGCTTGTTTTTTATGGTTCCGGATGATTGACCGGCAATATGGTAACGCTTTCTCTTTAGCTTCTTGAAACCTGAAGTCCCTTATCAGAAAGAGTCATTTCTACAAAACGAGCACGAGGATTGGGGGCTTGTTCCGTCAGTATCCGTCGGATTTGTCCGGCTGCTTGCGGGTCTTTGGCTACCATATATAAATAGCCTCCGCCACCTGCACCGGGGAGTTTGTATCCCAGGGTGTAATCCTTGATTTTTTCGATAATGGCTGCTACTGCCGGTGGATTGGTTCCGCAGTCTAATGCCTGGTTCTGTATCCAGGTTTTGCCGACCAAACGACCGAAACTCTCGAAATTACTTCGTAAAATGGCTTCACTCATATCCATTGCATGAGCTTTCATTTCGGCCAGCAAGCTTAGATGCGGACCGGAATTGAGGAACATGGAACTGACGATCTCTGCCAAAATACTTTTAGCAGTACGAGTAATTCCCGTATAATATAACAGATGACAGTCGCGGTAATCAGGATGAACAAAGAACTGATCGGGTAACCAGCGTACTAATGGATTCTGTTCGAAACCAGCTTCGGATTGAAGCAACTTAATACCGGAAAAGACACCGCCATATTGATCTTGCCAACCTCCTCCAGTGGTCAGGAGCTGTTCTAATACTAATGTGTAACTACATATATCATTTTTATCCCAAGCCAATCCGCAGAAATCATTGATTGCTCCGAGCACGGTAGATGCCAGTATGGAACTGGTTCCCAAGCCAGAGCCCGCAGGAATAGCAGCCAGCAGAGTAATTTCGATTCCTGAACCGAAATCTTCCAGCTGTTTAGCTAAAGAAGGATAAGATTCCGTAGAGAATGCCGGTGCAAAGCCCGCCAATGTAAGGGCGGCTTTCGGAATAGAGAATGGAGAACCTACCTTTTTATAATCTTGCAGTTCCTCGTAATTCCTTATCACTTCCATTGCACCCATGTCGATAGAGCGAAGAGTGATGTGATATTCCTTGCATGGTTTCACATATACTTGTAGCGGTGGTTGACCGTTTAGTTCGATAGCAAGATTTACAACACTTCCCCCTGAATAAAGAGAGTAGGGAGGTGTGTCCGTCCACCCTCCGGCCACATCAATACGCACAGGACTGCGTCCCCATACGATTTGATCGGAATAAACGTTGAGTATGGGATGGCTCTTTCGTTCGCTCATTACCCCCAATAAACCGTCGCGAAGCAGTTGAAAGGCTGCCTGTTCCTCTTTGGCACAATCCTTGTCTTCATGTAGTTTCATGATACGTGCACGAAGCATCCGGTTGTGTATCCGTAACATGGGGGCAGCATCTTCTTTCAAGACGTCAGGCATGCCCAGATTGAAACGTACAAATTCATTTGCGGCATCCAGCAAATCGAGTTGATAGAATACGCTCTTCTCATAATTGGCCGCCAATCCTTTCCAGTTCTCCTTGCGGAAAGCATTGCGCTGTTCGTAAAGACGCTTGAGGTTGGCGTTTGCGGATATTTCGTCTGCAGAAACTTTTTCTGCTTTCAACCAAAGTTTTTTCCCTTCTTCCAGTTGTGGCTCCGAGGTCATCCAGCGTACTAATATGCCTAAATCTTCCACAGAAGCCACTTTGGGGAAGATGGATGCCGATTGTAAATCATCTGTACGCCCTTTTATATCCTCCCAGGTAATTCCTCTATCTTCCATCCAACGGGTAAAAGGAACATTAAGGTAAGTAGTCGTTATTTTGTCCAACGCTCCTTTGAATACATCATCCAATCCATACGGACGCGCAACAAACTCATTCTCACCGATAGGAATAATGTCGATGCAAACCCCATCCGGCAAATTGATGCTCCACTGGTTTTCAGGAACTCCTGTAATAATCTGGCGGGAACCTAATTTCCATTCTTTTCCCACATGGCTATTCTCAATCCATAAATTGGCGTTGTCGGCAGAAAGAGAAACTTGTGTGATGGAATTCTGTATAAAGATAGCCGGATTTGGCTTTACTTTCCGGTGCATGATTCTTCTTTGGTCCCGTACCTTGTCCTGTATGGCTAAAGTAGAAGAAATCAGTTCGTGACTTGTGCCGTAATGGTAGAATTCTCCACCTGGCAACGGCAATATAGCTACGGATAACTGATTGATTTCTTCATCTTTCGTTTTAGGATGCTCTCCCAAAGCCAAACCATAGTCCGAGTATAAGTCATAATAAGTAATATCCTTCGTACCTTCTTTCAATGACCGTTTCATCAATACTTCTATGGCGCGGTCACTCAAAATCCAGATGCCGATATCCATCAGGAAAAGATGAGTTTTCGACAATCCTTCCAACTCTTCCAAAGAAGGTTTCTGCAACATGAAATCGAGCACCTCCGGTTTTTTCCGGTCGGAAACAAACACGCCATGATGAGTTGCCAATGAAGGATTCACCCACAGCCCGTAGCATACTACATCTGCGTTCGGAATATCCTGAAGCGGTTTTTCCGAACGGATATATACGTCTCCGCTAGCAATCAGCGTATTCAGACCGGCCGGAGCCTGATTCATAATCCTTTCATAGAGCGGGAGCTGCAATGATAACAGATTCTGTCCCAGCTTTTGTCCTCTTTCCCAACTGAAGATCGGGATAGGAGTTAATATTTTGCCGGAAGGGCCGTAGCTGGGTAGCCGACGGCTTTGTCCGCCTGCATGGAGCAATATTTTTTTTTCGTGTCCTATCCAGTTGCTGAAAGACTCTTGTGGAGCGAATGCCTGATGGCAAGCTTGCAATAACCATGTGGTTCCGCCGCCGGAGCCTAGTTTGCTCCCTATGGGGTCTGATGTACAAAACCAATCGGTATGGTTAACTTCTTCCAGTTCGTGGAAGCAATGGATCAAATTGGGTGGTAAAGATAATAACTTTTGCATAGTAGAATCTGCGTTGGCTTAGATAGAATCTAAGCGAATTAAACTCCCGTAAAAATACTATTTATATTCCTGCTTTTCAATATTTTTCTTCTGTTTTGAAGAATAAATTTTCTTTTCAGCTTTTAGATGTCATTTTCAGTCATCATGTCCCAGGTGTCATTAAGTGCCTGCATGGATGGAAATAATAAATCAGCCCCGGCATCCAGCAACACTTGCCCGTTCAAAGGACCCGTATTGACTGCTATGGTGAAAATACCCGCGTTGTGTCCGGCTTCCACTCCTAACGGAGCGTTTTCTACTACAACCGCTTCATCCGCTTTGATCCCTCCTTTTTTCAAAGCCATCAAATATGGCTCGGGATTGGGTTTGCCATATTTCACATCGAACGCTGTAACCATCAGTTCTTTGTGAAACATTCCCGGATAGTTGTGTTCCAGCCGTTCGAGCAGAGATAACTGACCGGAGCCGGTGACCACCATCGGAATCAGCCCGTCCTTCTTCACTTTTTGCAGTAACTCCCATGCACCGGGCATAGGCTTTGCTTCGGGATATGAATTGAACAAAACACTTTTCTCCTGATAGATACTTTCTATCTCCTCCTGTGTGGCTTCTCTACCCAATTCACGTTGAAAAACAATATTGATTGTAGAGGCTCCTGTCCGTCCTTCATGCATATATGCTTCTTCGCGACTAAGAGTGAGCCCATGAGATTTCATTACTTTATGCCAGGCTTCCGAATGATAAGGCATAGAGTCAAAGAGTACGCCGTCCATGTCAAACAGGACGGCTTTCAGTTTCTTTTTCATACTTTGTACGTTGCGGAATCTTTTTAAGATGATATTTTATTTTTTTATGAGCATTTTCTTCAGATCAGACATGGGAATAACTACATCGTATTGTTTCCCGGAATCCTTGCCGATATATCTGTAGGTAATATTTTTATTGTTCTCCACGCAGGTTTTTATGAATATCTGGGTGGCAGGATCGGTCTGACTTGCTAGCGTTGACACAATACCCTCTTTCACTTCAGCTGCGTTTTCTTCAATCTGGCTGATAGGACACAACTCTTCGTCCACACTGCATATATAAACAACCGATTCACCTATGATTTCGATTTTTTCGACAACGACTTCTTCACTGGCCTGCATTGGAAATTGCAGATTCGCCATTTTCAGTTGCGCTTCAAGCTTTGTCTGTCCGCTTTGTGCCGGGTCGGCATTTGTATTGATAACCTCTTTCAATTCTTCGGCAGTAAGTTCGCAAACCGCTTGTTCGCCCGACTTATTCCCTACAAATATCATGTGTAATCCGGAATTACACTTAGCCATCAACTTCAGCATTTCCTTTACATCAGCAGCCGGATTCTGAAACATCATTTTGATAGATGATTTCATGCTTTCCGGATTATCTTTCAAAATCTTAATATTGGTAATTTCCTCGTTCATGTTGAGAGTGTACACTACGTTATCCCCGTCGTAGATGATACTGGTAATATTGCCGACTTCTCCCATGTCCAGCGGACACTGTTTGTTGGCTATCCCGATTACAGTTTTGAGTTTGGCTTCCTGACAACCGGTCATGACTATCATTAGCAATGATACGCTACATAGTAGCATGAGTCCACTGGACTTCTTTAATAAATTTCCTGCCATTCTATTTGTTTTTTAAGTTTGATTCGCTTCATCTACAACTGTATACGAGGCAAAGATAACGATAAAAAATGAGAGATAAGTTAGAAAGGGAAGATAGTTGCAAATGACGCTCCCAAGCGATTAACTACATAATTATTTGCTGTTTAGAAGAATATGTGTATTTTTGTAACGTTATAAACTCGACGATAGCATGAAAAAGAGAGTATTATTGTTGCTACCATTGTTTTTAGGCGCCTGCTCTGATAGTGGGGAAAGTCCTGTTATCAAGATAGAAAAGCTTTATGCGAAGATCGAATCGGACGGTGAAAATACCAGTTCCGATGAAAAAGACTATGCGAATCAGAGGGAGGAACTGCCCGCCTTGAAAGTGGGAGATGAAGTGAAAGCCTTTCTGCTTTTGGATGGAAATGGGGCAGAACTGAAAACCTTTAAACTTCAGAATGACGATGAAGTGGATACCAAACTCTTTTATGAGCAAACAGAAGTATCTACAGAGGGAAATCTGACAGATGTGGAAAAAGGACAGCTTCGTTTTAAGGATGGGGTGTCAAAAGCCAAAATTATGGTGATTGCGACCATTAAACAGGTAGATAAGAACGGTGATGTGAAATTAGAGTTCTATCTTTCTTCCAAAGCCGAATGTGAAGGAGCACAGGAAGAAATCGGTTTGAAGACGAAAGTGGAAGATGAGAAGTAGAAGTGGTGAGCAGTAAACGGTACAACGGGCAATAAGCGGTACAATCGGAAACTGCAATCAATTGAATATAATAATGAACGGTGAACAAATCCATGTATATAGCATAGTTGTTCACCGTTCATTGTTTATAGTTTACCGTTTATAAAACGTTCTTGATTTATAGTTTTGCACGGATTGCTTTGGATTCTTCTTCATAACCCGGTTTGTCCAGCAAGGCAAACATATTCTTTTTGTATGCTTCCACACCCGGTTGGTTGAATGGGTTCACGCCCAACAAATAACCGCTGATACCACAAGCCTTTTCGAAGAAATAGAGCAGACCACCAATGTTGTATTCGCTCAATTCCGGAAGTACGATGCGCATATTAGGTACGCCACCGTCTACGTGAGCCAGCTGCGTTCCCAGTTCGGCCATCTTGTTCACTTCGTCCACACGCTTGCCGGCTAAGAAGTTCAAGCCGTCCAGATTTGCTTCGTCAGAAGGAACTTCCAGTTTGTGGTTAACTTTCTCTACTGAAATCACAGTTTCGAAGATAGAACGTTCGCCTTCCTGAATCCATTGACCCATAGAATGAAGGTCTGTAGAGAAATCTACCGATGCAGGGAAGATACCCTTATTGTCTTTTCCTTCCGATTCTCCGTAAAGCTGTTTCCACCATTCGCTTACATAGTGCAGTTTCGGGCAGAAGTTAACGAGGATTTCGATCTTCTTGCCATTTCTGTACAACTCATTGCGGGTAGCAGCATAAATAGCAGCCGGGTTTTCAGTAAATGCAACGTCCGATCCGCATACTTTTTCCATATCGGCAGCACCGGCAACCAGTTTGTCAATATCAAATCCGGCTACTGCGATAGGCAGCAAACCAACCGGAGTCAGTACAGAGAAACGTCCGCCTACGTTGTCAGGAATGATAAATGTTTTATATCCTTCTTTGTCAGCTGTAACACGGGCAGCACCTTTTTTAGCGTCCGTCACAGCAACGATTACTTTCTTTGCTGTTTCTTTGCCGCGCTGATCTTCGCATTGTTTTTTCAGCAAACGGAAAGCAAGAGCAGTTTCGGTGGTAGTTCCTGATTTAGAAATATTGATGACACCGAATTTCTTATCTTTCAGATATTCAGTTAGTTCATACAGATAATCTTCGCTGATATTGTGTCCTGCATAGATCATGACAGGAGCCGTTTTCTTTTCCTGCAGCCAAGTGAAGCTGTTAGACAAAGCTTCGATTACGGCACGGGCACCCAGATAGCTGCCACCGATACCGGCAACGATTACTACTTCACAGTTATCTCTTAATACTTTTGCTGTAGCGTTCAGGTCGGCTAAGTGTTCTTTAGTGATAGAAGAAGGCAAATGCAACCATCCTAAAAAGTCATTACCTTTGCCTGTACCTTTTTCAAGCATTTCCTGTGCGGCTTTTACTTCAGCTTCGTAAGCAAAAACCTTTTCTTTGGAGATAAATCCAAATGTCTTTTCAATGTTTAAACTAATCATATCGTTCTTGTTTAAAGATTATCTAAAAGAGTCAGTCAGCAATTTAATCTCGATCATTGGTGAGATACGTTCGTATAGGATGTTATACACAGCGTCTAGTATCGGCATATTGACATGATGATGCTTATTGATTTCTTTGATACATTTCGTACCATAGTACCCTTCTGCAATCATTTCCATTTCAATTTGCGCACTCTTCACGGAATACCCTTTACCTATCATCGTTCCGAAAGTACGGTTACGACTAAAGTTGGAGTAGCCGGTCACCAATAAATCCCCCAGATAAACAGATTCATCCACGTTTCTGTTCAACGGATGCACCGTGTTCAGGAAACGATTCATTTCCTGAATGGCGTTAGAGATCAATACAGCCTGGAAGTTGTCGCCATATTTCAGTCCGCTACAGATACCGGCAGCAATGGCATACACGTTTTTGAGCACCGAACTGTATTCGATACCCGCCACGTCATCACTGACAGATGTTTTGATAAAACTGCTTCCCAGACGGCGTGCGAAGATACGTGCCTTGTCTTTATCAGGGCAGGCGATAGTCAGGTAGGAGAGTCGCTCCAAAGCTACTTCTTCTGCGTGGCAGGGACCTGCAAGGACTGCTATGTTTTCTGGTGGCACACCATATTCTTTTGTGAAGTATTCCGATACAATAACGTTGTCATCGGGTACGATTCCTTTGATAGCGGTGATGATAAACTTATCTTTTATCTTGGTTTTCAGCTTTTTCAGATGTGCTTTCAGATAAGGAGAGGGAGTGACGAAGATCAGTGTATCCGATTCTTTCACAACATCGTTGATGTTGGAACTGAAAGTGATGCGTCTCGTATCAAATTTCACTCCTGTCAGATAAGCCGGATTGTGCCCTAATCGTTTAAAATCGGCAATGCGGTCGTCTCGCCGCATGTACCAATTGATAGAGTCCTCTTGGGCCAGACACATCTTTGCGATGGCTGTAGCCCAACTTCCTCCGCCCATTATCGCTATCTTGCCGGGTAATTTCATTTGTATGGATTTGGATGAAGAACTTATTAAATTTTCTGTATCCACTCAGTTACGTCGTTTACCGACGGATTGGTCAGTTCTAATTTATATTTCTTGTTAATGCCGCAGATGTCCTGGTGCAGCTTCTGCGGATTGACATCTTTCATGTCGGCAACTGTGTTGTAACCGGCTTTTTGAATCACCGGAACCCAGTCTTCTGCAATTCCCAATTCCATGTATTTGGCAGCAGCGTCTTTTTTCACTACTTTTTCCGGGCGCATTTGCGGGAAGAACAATACTTCCTGAATGGTAGTCTGTCCGGTCATTAACATCACCAGACGGTCGATACCGATACCGATACCCGATGTAGGAGGCATACCATATTGTAAAGCGCGCAGGAAGTCCTGATCGATAATCATCGCTTCGTCGTCTCCCTTGTCGGCCAAACGCATTTGTTCTTTGAAACGTTCTTCCTGATCCAGCGGATCGTTCAATTCCGAGTAGGCATTAGCCAGCTCTTTACCGTTCACCATCAGTTCGAAACGTTCGGTCAGTCCCGGTTTAGAGCGGTGCATCTTGGTCAGCGGAGACATTTCAACCGGATAATCGGTGATGAAAGTCGGCTGGATATATGTACCTTCGCAGAATTCTCCGAAGATTTCATCAATCAGCTTGCCTTTACCCATCGTCTCGTCGATTTCTTCCATCTTCAGTTCCTTGCAGACTTGGCGGATTTCCTCTTCGCTCTTGCCGTTCAGGTCATATCCTGTCTTTTCTTTGATAGCGTCCAGAATAGGCAGACGGCGGTAAGGAGCTTTGAAGTTGATGGTTTTTCCGTCAACCACTGTTTCTGTGCTACCGTTTACTGCGATACAAATACGTTCCAACAACTTTTCGGTGAAATTCATCATCCAGTTGTAATCCTTATATTGTACGTAGAGTTCCATACAAGTGAACTCCGGGTTATGGGTTTTGTCCATACCCTCGTTACGGAAGTTCTTACCTATTTCATATACACCTTCAAAACCACCTACGATCAGTCGCTTCAGATAAAGTTCTGTTGCGATACGCAGGTAAAGATCCATGTCCAGTGAGTTATGGTGAGTGATGAACGGTCGTGCGCTTGCTCCACCGGCAATAGATTGCAGGATGGGAGTTTCCACTTCCGTGTAACCGGCTTCGTCCAAAGCATTGCGCAATGTTTTCACAACAGTGGCACGTTTCAGGAATGTTTCTTTGATACCGTCGTTCACTACCAGGTCCACATAGCGTTGGCGATAACGGAGTTCGGGATCTTCAAAAGAGTCATAAGCTACCCCGTCTTTGTATTTAACGATAGGCAACGGTTTGATAGACTTTGCAAGTACAGTCAGTTTCTTAGCATGGATACTGATTTCACCCATTTGTGTGCGGAACACGAAACCTTCGATACCGATAAAGTCACCTAAGTCGAGCAGGCGTTTGAATACAGCGTTGTACAGTTCTTTGTCTTCTCCCGGACAGATATCATCGCGGGTGATGTACACCTGGATGCGACCTTTAGAGTCCTGCAATTCAACGAAAGAGGCTTTACCCATCACGCGGCGGCTCATGATACGGCCGGCTACGGAAACCTGGCGTGGTTCTTCGTCGTCTTTAAATTCAGCTTTAATATCTGTAGAGAAAGCATTGGTTACATACTCTGCAGCAGGGTATGGATCAATACCCATTGCACGAAGCTCATTCAGACTGTTACGTCGAATAATTTCCTGTTCACTTAGTTCTAATATATTCATTTCGTTACGTATTAACTCAATTTTGTGGGCAAAAATACGAAACTTTTCTCATATATCCTGTAATCCGTCTCTTTTTTGTATCTTTGCACCCTCAAACTAATAGGTATGACAGGACAAAAGACACCCACTGCGTTGGGTACGGAAAAGATTGGAAAGCTTTTAATGCAGTATGCCATTCCGGCAATTATCGCCATGACGGCGTCTTCTCTTTATAATATGGTAGATAGTATTTTCATCGGTCATGGAGTAGGGGCGATGGCTATCTCCGGGTTAGCATTAACCTTTCCGCTAATGAATCTTGCCGCGGCTTTTGGCTCTTTGGTGGGGGTAGGTGCAGCTACATTGATTTCTGTGAAGTTGGGCCAGAAAGATTATGATACCGCACAGCGGGTTTTGGGAAATGTGTTTGTATTAAACCTTATTATAGTATCTCTTTTACGCTGGTCGTTCTGCCTTTTCTTGATCCGATACTTTATTTTTTCGGCGGAAGTGATGAGACTGTCAAATATGCCCGCGAATTTATGCAGGTTATTCTGCTGGGAAATGTGGTAACTCATTTATATTGGGGACTGAATGCAGTGCTTCGTGCCTCGGGACATCCGCAAAAAGCGATGGTGGCAACCATCACGACCGTGTTAATCAATGTATTACTTGCACCTTTGTTTATTTTTGTATTCGACTGGGGAATTCGCGGGGCGGCCACAGCTACGGTTTGTGCGCAGTTGATCGCCTTGGTCTGGCAGCTTCATCTGTTCTGTCGCAAAGACGAACTGATACGATTGAAAAAAGGTATTTTCCGTTTGAAACGGAAGATCGTGTTGGATTCATTGGCTATCGGTATGTCTCCCTTCCTGATGAATATGGCGTCTTGCTTTATTGTGATTCTGATTAATCAGGGATTAAAAGAGCATGGAGGTGATTTGGCGATCGGTGCATTCGGTATTGTTAATCGTATTGTTTTTGTCTTTATTATGATTGTATTGGGACTGAACCAGGGGATGCAGCCCATTGCGGGATATAATTTTGGTGCGAAGCTCTATCCTCGTGTGACGGAAGTACTGAAAGTAACCATTTATTGTGCAACTGTAGTGACAACGATTGGTTTCCTGATAGGTATGTTCATTCCGGAAATCGTATCTTCCATTTTTACTTCGGACGCAGAATTAATCAGTATCGCTTCTAAAGGATTTCGTGTAGTGGTGTTCTTCTATCCGATTGTAGGTTTTCAGATGGTAGCTTCCAATTTCTTCCAGAGTATCGGAATGGCAAGTAAAGCCATTTTTTTGTCGCTGACCCGACAGATGTTATTCTTAGTGCCCTGTTTATTGATTCTACCTCATTATTATGGACAAATGGGTGTTTGGGCCAGTATGCCTGTGGCAGATTTGGCGGCTAGTCTTATATCCGGAGGTATGTTGTGGTGGCAGTTCCGGCAGTTTAAGAAAGTTACTGTTTGATAAGTTTGTTCCGATATTCTTTAGGAGATATACCGACATACTGCTTGAAATATTTCCCGAAGAATGATTGTGTGGGGAAGTTGAGCTTGGTCGCTATTTCCTTAATACTTAAATCGGTATTATCGAGCAGATATTTGGCTTCTGTAATGACATTCTGTATAATCCACTGCAAAGCACTACTCCCTGATTTCTCCTTGATGACAGAAGAAAAATATCGGGCGGACAGACATTGCTTGTTTGCATAGAAAGTAACATCCCGTTCCTGATGATAATATCGATAGAGGGTAATCATGAAATTTTGGAAAATCTTATCCTTTTTATCCTGTGGTAGTGGTGTTTGCGGTTCGTTGTTGAAATAGATGTTTAATAACTCATAGCATATCACTTGTCCCCAGGATTTGATTAATTCAGAAATTAAATGTTGTTTCTGTCGGGAACTGTTACAGATATTCTCCCTGTTAATTCGTTTTTCTACAGATTTGAGCAAGTTCTCTACAAATGTATATTGCTCTTCGGAAAGCGACAGACAGGGATTTTCCCGCAAATAAAGCAAGTTTTCCGAGTTGGCTACTTTGTTTACTATCGGTATGACATAATCCAGATCGACCTCTATCATGATTCCTTTCAGGTCTGCGCTTCTTTGGCGTATCTGTAGAAGGTTGGCTGCAGTATATATGAAAAGATTCCTTTTGTTAATCTGATATGGTCTACCTCCCAGCAGGATTTCCGCCTGTCCTTTCTGGCAGAGGAAAAGTCCGCATTGGTTGAATTCGGAAATAATGCATCCTTCTTTCATGGAAGTATCTTCCGGAGATATTATAACATACTTGAATGGCATCAGTGGTTCCATATTCCTTTTCGTTGAAATGAATTTCCTTACAAAGTAACAAACAAATAAATACAAATAGCAAACTATTTCGGCTTTTTATCTTAGCTAACGTACAAATAGAACAATGTTTCGTCTAAATCAACCTTTCTCCTCATGTTTGCTTGGGATACTTTTGTGACAACTAACTAATAAGTGAAAATATGAGACGATTAGACTTCTTATTAACAGGATTTTTAGCAGTTCTGTTGACTTCGTGTGGGCAACGTGTACAAAACACAGACAGTAAGCCGGCAGTGAAGATTGATACCGTACTTTCTGCCGACAGACAAATAGCTTTGCAGTTTCCGGGACGGGTGAAAGCGGCACAGGACATAAGTCTGTCTTTCCGGGTGAGTGGTACTATTCAGTATATGCATGTAAATGACGGTGCCTATGTGCGTAAAGGGCAATTACTGGCAGAATTAGATCCGACAGACTATCAGATTCAGCTGGATGCGGCAGAAGCAGAATATCAAAGTGTGAAAGCGGAGGCGGAACGGGTGATGGCACTTTATAAGGAAAATGTGACAACACCGGATGCTAACGATAAGGCCGTGTACGGATTGAGACAGATTACCGCCAAATATAACCATGCTAAAGATCAGTTGGCATACACCCGTTTGTATGCTCCTTTTAGCGGATATGTGCAGAAACGTCTTTTTGATTCCCATGAGACGGTAGCTGCCGGTATGCCCGTCGTTTCCATCATCAGTGAGGGAAGCCCGGAGGTAGAGATTAATCTTCCGGCAGTGGAATATATTCGTCGACAGCAGTTTACCCGCTACTATTGTACATTCGATATTTATCCTCATCAAAGATATGCTTTGGAACTGATTAGTGTCACCCCTAAGGCAAATGCCAATCAGTTGTACACCATGCGGCTTCAACTGAAGAAAGAAGATAAACAGGCAGTTCCATCGCCCGGCATGAATACAATGGTAACTATCGAATGTAGTGAAGGAGATGTGCGTAACCTGTCGGTTCCCGGTGGAGCGATTCTTCGTGAGAACGGGCGTACGAGTATCTTTCTTTATGATGCTTCCAGTCACGCTATTCGCCGTTGTGATGTGACCGTCACCCGTCTGCTTAGCGACGGCAGATGCCTGATTACTTCAGACGGAGCGAATCCCGGTGATTTGGTTGTCGCTTCGGGGGTGCATCATGTAAAAGAGGGAGAACAGGTGGAACCGCTTCTTCCGGCTGCTGAAACCAATGTGGGAGGACTGCTATGATTGATATTAGTAAATGGGCATTTGAGAACAAGAAGTTAATCTACTTCCTGATTGCCGTACTGATTGTAGGAGGAGCTTATTCCAGTTATGAAATGAGTAAACTGGAAGACCCAGAAATAACGGTAAAGCTTGCCATGGTAGTCACCACCTATCCCGGTGCGTCTGCGCATCAGGTAGAATTAGAGGTGACGGATGTACTGGAGAAGAATATTCGCTCCATGGGGAATATAGATAATGTGGAAAGTTATTCCTACAACGATCTCTCCCTGATTCAGGTAGAACTGAAAACGACTGTCAAAGAGACGGACGTAGAACAATGCTGGGATCTGTTGCGTCGTAAAGTGGCGAACGCACAGGCAGAACTTCCCGAAGGTGCCAGTCCTTCTATTGTAAAAGATGATTTTGGAAATGTTTACGGAATGTTTTTCGCTTTGACGGGTGACGGACTTTCCGACAGGGAACTGTCTGATTATTCAGAACTGGTGAAACGTGAAGTCAGCGAACTGGATGGGGTGGAACGCGTCGACTTATACGGTAAACGTCCCGAATGTATTAATATCTCTCTTTTGCAAGACCGGATGGCTAACTTGGGTGTGAAACCCGCCGAAGTGCTAGCCACATTGAACGGACAGAACCAAACGACTTATACTGGTTACTATGATAATGGCGATAATCGTATCCGGGTGACAGTCAGTGACAAGTTTAAGACGGTGGAGGATATCGGTCGTATGCTGATTCAGGGACATGATGCCGATCAGTTGCGGTTGAGTGATATAGCCCGTATTGAGAAAGATTATGAAGATCCTACCCGCAACGAATTGTTTTATGACCGTCAGCGTGCGATAGGAATAATGGTGGCCGCTTCTTCGGATGCCGACATTATCAAAGTGGGGCATCAAGTGGAAAAGAAATTGGAGCAACTGAAAGTCGAACGCCTTCCAGCGGGGGTAGAGTGCCATAAAGTTTTCTATCAGCCGGAACGTGTAGGCAGTTCGTTGGGGACGTTCATTCTTAATCTGATAGAATCTGTGATTATCGTAGTTGTTATTCTGATGATTGCTATGGGATTTAAGAGCGGGGTGATTATCGGTATCAGTTTGGTAGTGACGGTATTCGGTTCCTTTCTGTTCCTTTATTTTATGAACGGTACGATGCAGCGTGTTTCATTGGCCTCGTTCGTGCTTGCGATGGGGATGCTGGTGGATAATGCGATTGTTATCATCGACGGTATTTTGGTAGATTTGAAAGCCGGAAAGAGTCGGATGGAGGCAATGACTGCCATCGGACGGCAGACAGCGATGCCTTTGCTGGGAGCTACTCTGATTGCCATCATCGCTTTTCTTCCTATCTTTATGTCTCCTGATACGGCAGGCGTTTATACGCGCGATTTGTTTATCGTACTCGCTGTTTCCTTATTGCTTAGTTGGGTGCTGGCTTTGGTGCACGTCCCGTTGATGGCTGACCGGATTTTGCATCCGGAAATCTCTGCGGCAACTACTGCTGCCGGAAAACGTGTGTATGAAGGAAAGATTTATGCTGTGCTCCGTTCATTATTGAAATTCAGTCTGGCACATCGTTGGAGTTTTGTGTTTACAATGATTGCTTTGGTATTGCTTTCGGCTTTCAGTTATCGGTTTATGAAGCAGGGCTTTTTCCCGGATATGGTCTACGATCAGCTTTACATGGAATATAAATTGCCGGAAGGGACTAACTCCACTCGTGTAGCACGTGACTTGGAAGAAATCGAAGTTTACCTGAAAAAGCGTCCGGAAGTTACACACGTCACTACTTCTATCGGTGGTACACCTGCTCGTTATAACTTGGTGCGTAACGTAGCCAATCCTTCCTTATCTTACGGTGAACTGATTATCGACTTCACCTCTCCGGACGATTTGGTGGATAACATGGCGGAAATTCAACAATATCTTTCACAACATTATCCGGATGCTTACGTAAAGATGAACCGCTACAATCTGATGTTCAAAAAATATCCTATTGAAGTGCAATTTACCGGTCCTGATCCTGCTGTTTTGCATCAGTTGGCAGACAGTGCCCGCAAGATTATGGAGAATTGCCCGGATGTTTACCTGATTACCACGGACTGGGAACCGCAAATTCCGGTACTGACTATTGAATATGACCAGCCTGCGGCACGTGCTATCGGATTGAGCCGTAATGATGTAAGCCTATCTCTACTGACCGCTACCAGCGGCATCCCTATCGGGTCTTTCTACGAAGGTATTCACAAAGATAATATCTACTTGCGTTGTCTGGACGAACACGGAAATCCGATTGAAAACCTGGGCAATACGCAGATATTCTCGTCTCTTCCTTCTCTGAACGGTTTGCTGACACAGGAAATGATGATGAAACTGAAGACAGGAACACTATCAAAAGAAGAACTGGTGGAAACGTTGATGGGAACAACTCCGTTAAAACAAATCAGTAAGCGGATTGATGTGAAGTGGGAAGATCCGGTGGTTCCCCGTTATAACGGGCAGCGTAGCCAACGGGTGCAATGTTCTCCTGTTCCGGGGGTAGAAACGGAGAAGGCGCGGCAATCCATTGCCACGCAGATTGAACAGATTCCGCTGCCTGACGGATATCGGCTTCAATGGCAAGGCGAGAGGAACGCCAGCACAAAGTCTATGCAATATCTGTTCAAGAATTTCCCGTTTGCTATCATTCTGATGATATCCATTCTAATCATGCTGTTCAAAGATTACCGGAAACCGGTTATCATCTTCTGTACTATTCCGCTGGTATTTGTCGGTGTTGTTACTGTAATGCTGCTTACCGGGAAGACATTCAACTTTGTGGCTATCGTCGGTACATTGGGATTGATCGGCATGATTATTAAGAATGGTATTGTATTGATGGATGAGATCACTTTGCAGATTAATCAGGGAGTAGAACCTGTGACGGCATTGATAGATAGTTCGCAAAGTCGTCTCCGTCCCGTGATGATGGCTTCGCTGACTACGATTTTGGGAATGATTCCATTGTTGCCGGATGCCATGTTCGGTTCGTTGGCGGCTTCTATTATGGGTGGGTTGCTGTTCGGCACGTTGATAACGTTGCTTTTTATCCCGATTTTGTATGCATTATTCTTTCATATAAAAAAGACAGACAAATGAAAAAAGAAATTCTTGTAGCCATTAGTGTAGCGGGTGTATTGTTCGGCCTGTCGGTTTCTCTTGCCGCGCAAGAAAAACTAAGTCTGGCGCAATGCCGTGAAATGGCACTGAAATATAATAAGGATATGGCTGCCGCTAATAAGCAGACGGAAGCAGCCCGATTGATGTCTCTTAGTTATAAAGCCAATTTCTTCCCTAATTTTACAGTCAACGGAACGGGTATTTATAGCACAGCGGACGGAAGTCTCGGAGTTCCGGGAGGAAACCTTCCGGTTTTCTTGCCCAATCCTGCTACCGGAGAACTGGTATCGAGCGGTTTCGCTTATTTTCCCGGACTGAATCTGGACTATAAGGTCGGAACTGTTTACTCGGGCGGTGTACAAGTGGAGCAACCTCTTTATATGGGAGGAAAAATCCGTGCCGCCTATAAAATGTCACTATTGGGAAAGGAAATGGCACATTTGAACGAAGCTTTAACTACTTCGGAAGTTATTCTGAATACAGATAAAGCATACGTGCAGTTAGTGAAAGCCAAGGAGATGAAAAAAGTAGCGGAAAAATATCACGCCTTACTGACGGAACTTTCCAAAAATGTAAAGAGTGCTCATCGGCATGGCATGAAACCGCAAAATGATGTACTGAAAGTGCAAGTGAAGCTCAACGAGAGTGAACTTTCTTTGCGAAAGGCTGATAACGCCCTCCGTCTTGCAAGTATGAATCTTTGTCATTACATCGGCCGCCCTTTGACAGCACAGATTGATATATCCGATGATTTTCCGGAAGTGGAGCAGGAGTGGAAAGTGCAGGTCTCTGACATAACTGCCCGTCCCGAATATGGAATCTTGAACAAACAAATAGCCATTGCCGAGCAGGAGGTAAAGCTGAATCGTAGTGAACTGTTACCGCGTATCGGCGTCAGAGGTAGTTATGATTATCTTCACGGATTGGAAGTCAATGATGAAACTTTGATGAAAAAGGGTGCTTTTTCCGTATTCCTGAATGTCTCTGTCCCTCTGTTTCATTTTGGCGAACGTACCAATAAAGTAAAGTCTGCCAAAGTGAAGTTGGAACAAGCTCGTCTTGAACAGGAAAATGTCAATGAAAAGATGTTGCTGGAGTTGATGCAAGCTGCCAATAATCTGGATGAGGCCCGGTTGGAAACGGAGCTTTCCGAACGTTCGCTGGAACAGGCAGAGGAGAATATGAAAGTCAGTGGTAAGCAATATGAAGTGGGACTGGAAACTCTTTCGGATTATCTGGAAGCACAAGTGCTTTGGCAGCAGGCTTATCAGACGAAAGTGGATGCCCATTTCCAATTGTATGTGAATTATGTGGCTTATTTGAAAGCGGCGGGACAACTGCAATGATAAAACCAGTATTCTGGACATCCTTATGGAATGTCCAGAATACTGGTGATGATTTGTACCTGTCGGGGAGTAAAAGTTCGTGTACGCGGATGATAACCTGTGGCAGTCAATAACCGGAGCAGTTCTTTATTTATTTTAATCCATTTGGTGAATATGCGTATGGCGCAACGGGGTGTAATGTTCGGATTGTACATACAAGCCAATTCCTTTTTCTTATAAGTTTTAATGCGAAACGGAATTTCTTCCTCTTCTGATGGCAATTCTTTCATGTTGATATTTTAATGTTTTAAGATGTTGTAAAGATACAAAATAAAAAAGGCGTTGTCAAGTCTTTTACAGGAATACTTTGGGAAACAGTATCCGCCCGTAGGCGGGTACTGTTTTCCTGCTTTTAAAGGCTGATGATTAGTCTTATGCTGCCGGGTCCGGTGCTTCTCCTTTGCCGTCATCCGGGTTTGGATTCGGGTTGGGATCCGGTTGCTCCGGGCTGATGGAACCATCATCGGAAGCCACCGCTTTTTGAACACTGACTTTACTTAGCATCTCTTTGAATTTGTAGCCCGGAGTGAAAATGATTTTCACTCTGCGTATCGTATCGCTATCTACATCTTTTTCAGCATCCTGACTTTCGCAATTCATACCTGGACGGAAGCATCCGAAATCTCCTAATTGAACAGAGATGCCTTTTCTAAGGTTGAGATTCAATGTATCGATCAAAGCATCAAGTACAAATTTTACCGCTCCACTGGGGACCATTCCTACTTTGGTGATTTCCTCGCACAAATCTCTGAAATCCACCGTATTGGTGATTACATTTTGTGCTACATACTTTTCAGCTTTAGTTTTATCAAAGCCGAATGTTCTTTTTTTAATGACGTATCTAAGTGCCATAGTTTTTTGTTTTTTTTAATTAGTTACTTTACTTATCAATTCTCTTTGTGATCACGATGCAAAGATACTATGGGCACTTTCCGGGGAGGTGCTTTAACGATCCTAGATGTACGTACTTTGATTCACTTTTATTTATTTTGTTTGTATGATTCTGATTTATAGATTCTTAGATGTTCTACTTTAATAGCCATTTCCAAATAGGGAGTATTTCAATCAGTTTCACGATACTCAAATGTTCTTGATAATCATAAAATATGCCGAAAAACGATGAACGTTGCAAGAATAAACACTATATTTGTACATATTACACTAAGATAATAGAGGTATAGTATGCTACATTCAAGCCAATCAGCCCCCGTTGTTGATGGCAAAGTCATGGAGTTTGTGATTTTTGCCATTGAGAGTGCCGCCCAGAAGTTGGGTATTCCGGCTCCTACTCTCTATAACCGTTTGGAAAAACTGAATCTTATCCGTCAATACCTGATAAGTGGATATGACATGCTTCACACCCAGAGTCGTGAGTACATAGCCGATACGTTGGTAGAAGCTCTTGAAAACTGGGAAGCCCATTATAAAGAAAAAGGAGAATCTGTATGAAGGTCTATCATGGTAGTACGCAGGCCGTAGAGTATCCTTTGGTCGGTGTCGGACGCGAAAACCTCGACTTTGGTAAAGGATTCTCAATCAACGTCTCATTGACGAGTGTCTCTCTTTCAAAGAATATATAACAATAAAATAACCTGCGTTTATGATAGATGTATTAGTATGGAATAAATACACTCGTGTGGTGATGCAATTAGCGGAGCGTTTGAATATTTCTCCCGAAAAAGCATTGCACTTGTTCTATAATAGTAAGGTATATGCATTGCTTCTTAATAAACAATATCCGCTTATAACGTTGAGTGATGCCTACATCACTGATGAAATCATACTTGAGTTACAACAGCAATAATCTTGTTGTGGCTCTTAATTCTGTGTTCCAAGAGTTTATACCTTTATATATACAGTCAACTTTCCAACCCCTTCTTTCCGTATTATTCCGTCAGTGATAAAGGAATTTAATTCTTCAATAGCTACTTTTTTATTTCGTCCTGTCAGATGGCTATAATCTGTCCGGCTGATGAATAGGTGATTTTCCAAATATGTGTTGAGGCGCTCGCGACACGTCTCACGGGAGATACTATTTTTCTTAGGGCGTGTGATAGATTCTCCTCGTTGCAGCCTCATTTTGTCGCCTACTTCTTTCTTGAATGGACGACTTGCGCGGAAATTAATATTTTTCATTTGAACAGACGCTGCCCGAATTTCTTTTTTATCTTTAACCGGCGGACATTGCAACGATGTAGAGAAGAATCCGAAGTTTCCCATTTCTACATTCCAGCCGTCGGCTAGTAAATCCCGTGCTTCATTGGCAAAGGCTTCCATGGCTCCTGCCAATAAACTTCTGCTGATACCGGTAAAT
Source organism: Bacteroides sp. 1_1_30 (assembly GCF_020982715.1). NCBI lineage: Bacteria > Pseudomonadati > Bacteroidota > Bacteroidia > Bacteroidales > Bacteroidaceae > Bacteroides > Bacteroides sp. 1_1_30. Next base: position 339 of record NZ_JAJKHN010000013.1, on the reverse strand, counting down.
TTGTGGACACGATCCAGAAACTCTTCTTTATCTACGGTTCCTTTGGAGACAATACGGGCATGTAGCGGTTGTTTCTCTCCGTCAGGTGACGGTGGATTTTCAAATAAGTCATATAAAGCACTCATATTCTGTTATTAATGGATTAATTACTACAGGGCAGACGCATTAAAAATTATTTTCCTGTAAAAGTTGTGACAAATATTTTTCATCCCATCCGGCTTTTAGTCTTTTCAGATTCATGCTTCCTTTTGTTGTTTTTTCATTCTTTAGTATGGTAAGTGCCATCTTTGTTGCCACCGAAAAGTTTCTGGCTGCATTTTTCACCTTTTTACTGTAGTC